>JALUZF010000069.1 GCA_027012135.1 Gammaproteobacteria bacterium | reverse complement strand
GGACTATTATATCTGTCACTTTTTACTGGCTTTACCGCTGCCGGAAAAAGACGGGCAGATAGCAGTTGAAAATTTGAAAGTCTCTTTAATTGATTTACACCGGGCACAGTTAAGAAGCGTTACACCGCAACGCTGGCGAATAAAAGATATTGCCAGCTTATACTTTTCAGCCATGAATATTGGCCTGACAAAACGGGACGTATTGCGTTTTGTCAGGGTGTATCAGGATAACTCCCTGCGACACTGTTTAAAGAATACTGAATTCTGGCAGCAGGTCAGCAGACGAGCAGATAAATTAATGGATCGAAAACAGCGTAAAGGTGATTTGATCTAGCAACATAATATTATTCGTTAAAATCGAATAATTGTAGTTAAAAAAAACAGGAAAAATATATGACAAGTGGTTTTAATGACGCTCGAATTAAGTCAACAATGGATAAAGCCGAGGATTATACAACTCGCAGAGCGGCCAAGCATCGGGCAGAAATGGACCTGGTAAAAAAAGCATTTTCAAGTCTTAAAAATGTTAAAAAGGTACTTGATGCCCCCTGCGGTATAGGTCGTGCTACATTTTTGCTGGCCCAGATGGGCTATGATGCTACCGGTGTGGATGCGGGTGAAGCGGCAATTATCAAGGCTAAGGAACTGGCAGAACAGGATAATATTCAATGCACCTTAATGGAAGCCAACCTTAAGCATACGCCGTTTCAGGATGGTGAGTTTGATGCGGTTCTGTGTTTCCGTTTTTTCCACCACCTGTTAACCCCTGAAGCCCGCCAGCATCTTATTAATGAGCTGACCCGTATTTCCAATCAGTATGTATTGATCTCATACCTGTCTCCGGTATCGGTAACCTCGTGGAAGCGTAAATTACGGGTAATGCTCGGCGGTAGAAAATCCAGCCAGGAAACAACGCCCTTAAATGAAATAAAAGGGTATTTTGAGCAGGCGGGTTATGAGCTGGTTAAGGACTTTGCCCAGACTCCGATTTTGCATACCCTGCACCTGGCTGTGTTTAAACCTAAAGCATAATTATTCCGGGCATGTTTAAATCCCTGTTTTCAAAACGGCTGCAATGGCATATTGTTCCTGAATATCAGGGTACAAAAGTGGCCGAGCAGTTAAAGGATTTTAATGAGGTTTATAATTTTAAAGGACAGTATATTGAGGGTAAGGTTTTTAAAATCACTCTGGATAATAAAAACTTCTACCTGAAAAAATATGCCCGTTTTAAACGGGTAGTGCCGCGTTTCATCAGTTTCAGCAAAGTTAAAATGGAGTGGAAGAACCTGCTCTGGTTTAAAAAAATAGGGATACCGGCCGCCCCCCTGGTTGCTTATGGTGAAGAGCGTAAAGGGATTGTTGTGCAACGGGGTATTCTTATCACCGAAGAACTGAGCAACTGTTTCGACCTGGTGCATATAGCTGATAATATGCCGGAACGTTTAAAACATAAAAAATGGTTGTCTCAGGTCAGTCACCAGCTGGCGGAAATTACCCGCAAACTGCATGCTCATCATTTTGCCCATAATGATCTTAAATGGCGCAATATTATGGTGGATATAAAGTCTGACTATCCATACATATACCTGATTGACTGTCCAGCCGGAATGAAATGGATTCGACCTTTTTTAGCTTATCGTATTATTAAGGATCTGGCCTGTCTGGATAAACGTGCGAAATATGAACTAAGTCGAACGCAGAGATTAGCCTTCTATAAAGATTATGCTCAATGTAAAAAGTTAAACCAACAGCATAAAAAACAAATCAGAAAAGTTTTACAGTTCTTCCATGAACGAGAATAAAATAAACGGTCGTCAGCTTATTGTACTGGACCCCTCCCTGCTGTTTCAGATGGGAAGAACCCTGCCTGTTCCTTTCCAGATAAAATATACAGAAGACCTTAACTGTACTAAAGTCCTTAACTGTACTAAAGTTCTCAGGCTGCTACCGCAGAGACGTATTGTCTGTCAGGCGTTAATGGATGCTTCTGAACTACAGGGCAATAAAAGCATTATTGTTAAAATATTTTTTCATCCTGATAAAGCAGAAAATGATTTTAACAATGAAATAACAGGCTATGAACTTTTAAAAAAAACCGGGATATTAATACCACAGAGACTGTCATATGGCAGTTTTACTAACGTTGACAAAACTCATAAAGCCTATTGTGTGCTGTATGAACAGATCCAGACTCAGACTACTCTGGAAGATGTTATATCATTTAAACCGGATGAAAAATCAGAGCATTATATTAAACAGTTAATGATACTGGTTGCCGCAATGCATAATTCCTATGTACAGCAAATCGACCTGCACCTGAATAATTTTCTGGTGTATCAGGAAAACGGAAAAATTTATACCCTGGACTGCGGTGATGTATCCGAACTGAATTCATCGGTCAGAAAACAAATGAGCCAGATCCATAAAAACCTGGCCGATGTGCTATCACAATTACCTATTGTTTATGATCAGTTTCTGGAAACATTTCTTTATACTTATCAGCAGCAGACTGCTCATAAATTTACCATTAGCCAAAAACAGATTGAACGGCATATTCAAAAATGGCGCCGCTGGCGGATTAGAAAATATTTGCAGAAGGCCGCCAGGAACTGCAGTGAGTTTCGTTATGAAAAATCCTGGTCGTTACTAGAAGTTGTGCAGCGTGATTATTCTTCCGGCCCCTGGTTGAGCTTTTACAGGCGCCTGGATGAGTTAACTGAATCATCAGAGCGTCTAAAAGATGGTAATACGGCTACTGTAGCACTGGCTGAGTATGCTGAGCAGAAAGTAGTTATTAAACGCTACAATATTAAAAATTTCCGTCATCGGCTCAGCCGCTTCTGGCGGCCAAGCAGAGCCTGGAAAACCTGGCAGAATGCTCACCAGTTACATGTTCTGGGGATTAAAACTCCCAAACCGATTGCCGTAATTGAGCAGCGTTGTGGCTGGTTCAGAGGTAAAGCCTTTTATCTCAGCGAATATGAACCCGCTCCTGATGCTCTGTCGGTACTAAGTGAGCAGGAAAGTTTGAGTAAAAACACCCTGCAGGACTTTGAACAGTTATTTATGGCAATGATATTATCCAGAATGTCCCATGGGGATTTAAAAGCCAATAATATTCTGCTGACAGAAAATGGTTTAACGTTAATTGATCTGGATGCCATGCAGTTTCATAGTAATGAGCGGCCGTTTAAAAAAGCCTTCAGGCGGGATTTAAAACGCTTTATAAAAAACTGGCCTGAATCTTCAACAGTGCATAGACAGTTCTCAGAACTGGTAACAGAGTTATTACAAAACATGGGGATTTAGATACTATAACTATTCCACAGGGCTTCATCCTTGCGCCTTCCAGTTTCTCTTCTGTCTTCACCCCCCATTCGTAAAGACTGTCGGCGTTCTTTTATTCTGCGTTGATATTTCCGCCTGTTCAGGAGACCAAGGTATTCACAGGTACATTTTTCAGCACTGCAATTGGCTAAAGGTAGAGTCGGTGCATCCTGAAAAGAGAAACTTTTATTGATAAGCAGTGAGGAAGCCTGACAACCTGCCCGGGTAATACTGACGGAATAATAGGCATTTGATTGTGCTAACTTGAGCAATTTGTCTTTACGTGTCAGAGGGGTCCGTGATTTAAGTTTTGAATGAGTTTTCTTTTTTCCAAAAAGCCAGTTCATAAAATGCCTCCTGTCATCTTTTTTCCTGACTACCAGTATAAAACATTTTCAGCCTAAATAGGCACAATATCGAGAATTATAATACTGTGTTATTATATGAATTTTTCAGAATATAGATTAGGTAGGTTGTGAGTAAAGAGAAGCAATCAGGGCTGCAGGTATATTTGCGTCTGCTGGCGTACATGAAATCATACTGGCAGCTTTTTGCCCTGAGTATTGTCGGCTATGTTCTGTATTCCAGTTCTCAACCTTTGCTGGCAACTATGGCTGGCTGGCTGGCTGATGCAGTGTATACCCGTGATCCGCAGGCTGTCTATCTAATTCCCTTATCCTTGCTGGGTATTTACCTGATGCGTGGTCTTGGCAGTTTTGTGGGTAATTATTTTCTGGCCAGGGTGGCTTTTTCTATTGTGCGTGAACTGCGCAATGCCGTGTTTGATAAACTGGTTTACCTGCCTAATCGCTTCTACGAAAAAAATACTTCCGGTCACCTGATTTCGTTAATTACCTTTAATATCACCATGGTCACCCGTGCTGCAACCGATGCTATTAAGGTTCTGATACGTGAAGGAATTGCTGTAATCGCCCTGCTGGGCTATCTGTTTTACCTGAACTGGGAATTATCCCTGGCTTTTGTTGCAGTAGCTCCGCTGATTGCCTTTATTGTCAGTTTTGCCAGTAAGCGTTTTAAAAAATTAAGTAAAAAAATCCAGGTTTCCATGGGGGATTTAACTCATGTTTCCTCGGAAGCTATTAACGGCTATAAAGAAGTCAAGAGTTTTGCCGGGCAGGACTTTGAGAAAAAACGTTTTCATAAGGTTAATAAAAATAATTTTACCCAGAATATGAAGTTAATTATGACTTCAGCTATTAATACACCGGTACTGCAGATGATTGTGGCTTTTGCCCTGGCATCGCTGGTTTTTGTGGCTCTGTCCTTTATTGGAGATATGGAACCCAAAGATTTTATTACTTATATGACGGCCGCAGGGTTACTGCCCAAGCCCATTCGTCAGTTAAGTGAGGTCAATGCCATTATCCAGCGCGGAGTGGCCGCTGCAGAAAGTATTTTTGAGATCCTGGATGAACATGAAGAACAGGATACCGGTACCCTGCAAGTTGACAGGGTAAAAGGCAGGCTGGAATTTAAAAACCTGAATTTTCATTACCCGGACACTGAAAAACCGATCCTGAAAAATATTAACCTGACCATTGAACCGGGTCAGAGCGTTGCCCTGGTTGGGCATTCAGGCAGTGGAAAATCCACCCTGGCCAACCTGGTACTGCGTTTTTATGAAGTGCCTGATGGTGAAATATTGCTTGATGGCAAGCCGCTGAATGAGTATCGTTTAAGTAATCTGCGTGATCAGATAGCCCTGGTGACACAACAGGTAACCCTGTTTAACGATACCATAGAAAAGAATATTGCCTATGGCTCACTGAGTCAGTCCAGTCGGGAAGATATCATTCAGGCTGCCACCCTGGCACATGCCATGGAGTTTATCGATGAGCAGGAGCAGGGGCTGGATACCCAGGTAGGTGAGGACGGTACCTTATTGTCCGGAGGACAGCGACAACGCCTGGCCATTGCCAGAGCACTGTTAAAAGATGCGCCGATATTAATTCTGGATGAGGCCACATCGGCACTGGATACAGAGTCGGAACGGAAAATTCAGGATGCACTGAAAAATGTGACCAAAGGCCGGACTACTATTGTAATAGCACACCGTTTATCCACTATTGAACACGTGGATAAAATTGTAGTTATGGATCATGGAGAAATTATTGAGCAGGGCAGCCATAGCGAGCTTATGGCCAAAGGTGAGACCTATAAACAACTGCACAGCCAGCAGTTTAATGATTAATCCGTTTACTTAGCGCATGTAACTTTCTGGCCAATGCCGTATTGCTTAAATCTTCACCATATTTCAGATAAGCATCTATCAGAATATCGAACTCTTTCCTCGAACCGGCCGGTCTTCTGCGGATCACTCGGGACAGATCATTAAAACTCAGGCGGCTTTTAAAGGGAAGCCATTTCAGTTTTTCAAGGTCAATCAGCCGCACATCAACATCTGTCTTGCTATAACGGGTAAAAAAATGTTTTGGAAATAACGCCCCGTGGCGATAATTGGCATTGTGCATCATACGTACAGTCTGTCCCGCAGTCTGCATGATTTTATACATAATATCAGTAGCAGGTAACTCATCCAGAGCAAATAATTCCTCAAAACTGATATAGCCTTCCAGGGAGCGGGTAATGAGTATGCTCTGGGCATCGCCATTAATCTGTTGTTCGCCATAGTATAGCGGTTCAATAGTAGGCACGGATTTCTTCTGCAGTCGTAAGATATTAAAATATTCACGCCGAAAAGTCGGAACACCTTTTAGAGGGTGCAGCAGGGTTTTATGATTATGGTTCTGCTGACGCTTGATAAACACCGGTATTTCTGTGCCCTGGGTATCTTTTAAGGTGTATTTAATTACGCCGCTCCAGCCGTTACGCCGTTGATTAGGCTCCTCAAACCACTCAGCCTGCAGTTCCCAGAGTTCGGAAAATGAGGCCAGATCATTCAGTTTAAACAGCTGTTCAGTATTGTTATCTGCAAAAAGATGATATTTCATTCAGTTATTGTAACGTTATTTAAGGTTTAATACAGTTTGGCAGTGCCTGCAGGACGTTTTTTAAAGCGTTTATAAATCCACTGATATTGAGAGGGCTGTTCAAGGACACATTTTTCAATGGCCTGATTAAGGGCGGTTGCGGCTTTTACCGGGTCGTCATTCAGAATGTCTGCGCTTTTAACCGGGTGAATATGAGTTATAAAACCCTTTCCCCAGGGTAGCCGTTCAGCATAAGCAATAACAATTCCGGCATGACTGCGACCTGCCAGCTTATTTATCAGCGTCATGGTATTAGCCTCGATGCCAAAAAAAGGGGCAAATACGCCGCTGTTGCCGGGATCCTGATCCGGTAAAATACCGGCCATCTCGCCTTTTTTTAGACAGGAAAAAATCATTTTTACCCCGGATGCAGTCGTGGGGGCCAGAGTATTGCCCAGACGTTTACGGGCTGATTTTAAAAACTGATCAAATTTCTGCATTCTCGGTGGACGGTATAAACTGGTCATGGGGGCAATACTCTGTGCCAGCATACCCAAAAATTCCCATTGCCCCAGGTGCGGGGTCAGGGCAATAACCCCCCGCCCCTCAGCACGAATTTTCTCAATATTTTCCCGGCCGATAACACCTTTATCCAGTTTCCACAGGCGTTCTACCGGCCAGAACCACATGGCGCCCATTTCCAGCATGGTTTTGCTGCTTTCAATCATGCTCTGGTGTAGTAATTGTTTACGCTGCTGTACAGACTGTTGGGGAAAGCAGAGCTGCAGGTTTTTTTCAGCAACCCGCCGGGTTTTATTGGGGATCCAGTAGAGCAGGGAGCCTGTGATTATGCCCAGGCCATGAACAACAGGTAAAGGAAGCCAGGACAGGATTTTTAAACTGCCGATTAATAGAGTGCTTTTGGTCATTTATTGAACAGCCATGTTATTTTTTATTTCTTCTGGCTCGTCTGGGTTTTTTTCGATACAGTTTCGGCTCACCCTTAGGACGGGTTTTAAAACGGCGGTGTACCCATAAGTATTGTTCCGGTGCCTGGCGGATAAATTTCTCCAGGATCTGGTTGGTGCGCAGGGTGTCTTCTTCCAGTGAATCCCCTGGAAAATTCTCCAGAGGCGGTAAAAATTCAATCACATAGCCCCTGGCATTATCCAGTCTTCTGGAAATATAAGGGATCACCGGAGCTTTAGTCACTTTGGCCATACGTGAAGCCACGGTCTGGCTGGCGGCCTGGGTACCGAAAAAAGGGATAAACAGGCTGTTTTCGATTCCGGCATCCTGATCCACAGCAATCCACATTAAGTGATTCTGTTTAACGTAGCGAAAAGTGGCACGAATTTCATCGCGACCAAATACCCGATCCATACATTTTTCACGGCCTTTAAGCGTCATGTGATTAAAAATCGGGTTGCGCATTTTCTGATAGCTGACGGCCAGTTTATGGTCAATATTTATCATGCGGCCGGCTATTTCAGTGGTGGTATAATGAGCGCCCAGTAAAATAGCCCCGGTTCTTTCCTGTAAAGCTTTTTCTACATGCTCATAGCCCTTAACTGTGAGCATTTTTTTTAGTCTTTCATCTTTACCCCACCAGGCCAGGGCAGTTTCGGCAATACTGATACCAATAGAATGAAAATGATCCCTGATAAGTTTTTGCTGCTCGTCAGCGGTGAGTTCTGGGAAGCAAAGCTGGATATTGGTTTGTACAATTTCCCGGCGATAAGGGGATAAGCGGGCAAATAAGTTACCTAATTGACGCCCAATAAACAGCTGAGTGCGATACGGTAGTATGGCCAGAACCCTCATACTCCCCAGACCCAGCCAGGATGGCCAGTATTTTGGGGCAAGATAATCCTGCCAGGAAAAATCCTCAGTGCTCATATGTTATTTTTTTTGTAAAAAAAGCTGTTGATTGTACAATAGATGGTTTAACTACGCTTAAAACAAGCTGATATGATACCATAGAGCAACAGATTAGTGTCTATCCATTTGTCTGGCTTCAGCATCCTTCTTTAGAGGGGATTGCAGATGCAATACAGGTATAGAGTCATTCCGGACGGGCCAGACTATAAAAGTATAAAAGAACAAAATATATGCAAATAACCATCCCTGATTTCTCTCAGGCTAGAATCCTTGTTGTTGGGGATTTAATGCTGGACCGCTACTGGCATGGGCCAACTTCCCGAATTTCTCCCGAAGCACCGGTACCGGTGGTTAAAATTGAAGAGTCAGAAGAACGTCCAGGCGGTGCGGGTAATGTGGCGCTTAATATTGCGGCATTAAATGGTCATCCAGCACTGGTGGGTTTAACCGGACAGGATGAACCGGCCAGAATATTAAAACAACGGTTAATGCATCAGGGCGTGGATTGTCGTTTTGTGGAACTGGAAAACTGTACCACTATTACCAAGTTACGCATTCTCAGTCGTCATCAGCAGTTAATCCGGCTTGATTTTGAAGATGGTTTTCATGCCGATAGCTGTGAGTCTTTATCCAGTGCATTTCAGGAACAACTGCCTGACTATGATGTAGTGCTGTTCTCTGATTATCAAAAAGGTACTCTGCGGGAACTGCCCGAACTGATCTCTCTGGCCAGAGCTGAGGGTAAACAGGTCATTATTGACCCTAAGGGCCATGATTTTTCAATTTACAGAGGTGCGAGCTTACTGACGCCCAATTTATCAGAATTTGAAGCCATAGTGGGGCATTGTGAAAATGATGCACAACTACTGGAAAAAGCAGAACAATTACGTCAGCAGCTGGAACTGAATGCGCTGTTAATTACCCGCAGTGAAAAAGGCATGACCCTGGTTCAGTCGGGGCAAAATCCTGTACATCTGCCTACCCGTGCCAGAGATGTGTTTGATGTAACCGGAGCCGGTGATACGGTCATTGCCACCTTGGCGGCTTCGCTAGCCGTCGGCCTTTCTCTGGTTGATGCTACCAGGCTCGCTAATCTGGCGGCCAGCGTGGTCGTGGGTAAGGTGGGTACGGCCACTGTCACTGTACATGAATTACGTACTGCCATGCGTCAGCTCAGTGATGTAGAGCAGGGAATAGTGACAGAGCAACGCCTGGTGGAACTGGTGCGGGATGCTAAAAATCATGGTGAAAAGGTGATTATGACTAACGGCTGTTTTGATATTCTGCATGCCGGTCATGTCACTTACCTGGAGCAGGCTAAAAAACTGGGTGACCGGCTGGTGGTGGCAGTCAATGATGATGATTCGGTAAAACGCATTAAAGGGCCGGAGCGTCCGGTTAATACTATGCAGCGGCGTATGCAGGTGCTGGCCGGTCTGAGTTGTGTAGACTGGGTGGTACCGTTTTATGAAAATACCCCCACCCGTCTGATTTGCGAGGTATCGCCCTCGGTGCTGGTTAAGGGTGGGGATAATAATCCCGATGATATCCCAGGCGGAGAGTGTGTACGGGGTCAGGGTGGTGAAGTTCTGGTTATGGAATATGTGGATAATTGTTCCACCACCGGTCTAATACGTTCTATTCGTGCGGCAGATGATTCGGTTGAAAATAAAGATGCTGAATGAGTGGTGTGCATATATTACCGTATCCAGGCTCCATGTCCAGATACTCTTGCAGTGTTCAGGTTTTAGTGAGAAGTGTATGTTAACAGGCAATATTCTCAGATGAGTGATCAGTCTGTTGATATTACCATTATTGGCGGCGGCATAGCAGGTCTGTGGACGCTTGCGCGTTTAGTCAGAGATGGTTATCAGGCCGTTTTGCTGGAGGCTGACAGTCTGGGCTGTGTGCAGACCGGGGCTTCTCAGGGGATTATTCACGGTGGTACCAAATACGCACTGACCGGTAAGCTGACTCATTCAGCGCAGTCCATTGGCCAGATGCCGCAGCGCTGGAAGGCCTGTCTGCAGGGACAGGGCGAAGTGGATCTAAGTCGGGTGGCTAAACTCTCTGATCATCAATACCTGTGGTCTAATAACAGCCTGGCTTCCCGGCTGACCGGATTTTTTGCCAGCAAGGTTATGAGCAGCCGTATGCAGCATCTAAAGCCGGCCGATTATATGCCGCCTTTTAACAGGCAAGATTTTCAGGGCGAAGTCTATCAGCTGGATGAGCCGGTACTGGATATTAAAACCGTGCTGGAAGCCATTAGAACACAGTATGCAGACAGGATTTTACAGCTCAGGGTTAAAACAATCCGTAAAAATACGGGTGGTAAATACTGTATTGAAGATGATAAAGGTCGAGCTGAACTCTGTACCGGGACATTGATTCTGACAGCCGGTGCCGGTAATGAAACCTTATTAAATACACTGGGAATGGATAAGCCAAAAATGCAGCGGCGCCCCCTGTTAATGCCCATGCTTAAGGCATCAGAATCGGTTTTACCCCGACTCTATGCCCATTGTCTGGGCGCAAGTGCCCTGCCTAAAATGACTATTACGTCCCATGCTCTGGGAAAGGGACAAATGGTCTGGTATCTGGGCGGGGAAATAGCTGAGCAGGGTGTGGGGCGGTCAGATAAAGAACAGATTAGAGCCGCTAAAAAAGAGCTGCATAAACTGATGCCCTGGATGGATTTCTCTGCCTGTGAATGGTCAGTACTGGCCATTGACCGTGCCGAACCTGAAATGCCTGACGGTAGCCGCCCGGCCGAACCCGCAGTATTCACTCAGGATAATATTATAACGGCCTGGCCGGTAAAGCTGGCCATGACACCGTTAATGACGGATAAAATTTTAGACCAATTGAAGCAACGGGGTATCCCTGATAATGGTCAGCAAATAAACATCCTGGGTAAGCCGGCCAGAACCTCAGAACTGCCCTGGGAAAAAACACAGAAATGGTTAACATAGCCAGAATATAAATTCGTTCCTTCTCTCTCTGGGAGAAGGACAGGATGAGGGTAAATCTAGAAGATGCAATTAAAAGAACTGGGACAAACCGGCATACCGGTCAGCCCTCTGGGGCTGGGTACGGTAAAATTCGGTCGGGATCAGCAGGTAAAATACCCCTGGGCGTTTAAGATACCCGATGATAAGGCAGTTGTGGAGTTATTAGCCCTGGCCAGGGATCTGGGTATTAACCTGCTGGATACCGCACCGGCCTATGGTAATAGTGAAGAACGTCTGGGGCAGTTGCTGACCCGGCGTCAGGACTGGGTCATTGTCTCCAAGGTCGGGGAGTCATTTATTAATGGTCAGTCTCACTTTGACTTTTCTGCCAGAGCGACCCGAACCACCATAGAAAACAGTTTGAGAAAACTCAATACTGATTATCTGGATGTGGTACTGGTGCATTCTGACGGCAATGATCAGCAGGTCATTGAACAGGATGCCGTTGCCACCCTGATGCAGTTAAAACAGGAAGGTTTAATTCGTGCCGTGGGTCTGTCCACCAAAACCACAGAAGGCGGTTTATGGACAGTAGAAAATACTGATGTGGTTATGGCCACCCGTAATACCAGCGATCATACCGATGATCCGGTACTGGACAGGGCGCTGGAACTCAATAAGGGGGTGGTGATCAAAAAGGGACTGCAAAGCGGCCATGCAGACAGCAAGGCCGGTGGTGCCGGAATTGATGAAGCCATCCGCTATGTTTTTTCGCATCCAGCAGTCAGTTGTCTGATAGCCGGTACGATTAATCCCGAGCACTTAAAACAAAATGCCCAGTTAGTCGCTCAACTGACAGACTAATTATGCAACGCTTTTTATACTCCAGCCTGTACTACCTGCTGACACCCTTATTATTTCTACGCCTGTTACTCAAACACCAAAAAAGCGCAGATTATAAAACCCTGCGCCAGCCCTTGCGTCTGGCTGAACGCCTGGGTATTTTTACTCAGCCGCTATTTGCTCTGGTCAGACAGCCCGTCTGGATCCATACCGTATCAGTGGGTGAGTTTCTGGCCACCCGGCCTTTGATTAATAAACTACTGGAAGACTATCCTGATTATCCTCTGGTGATCACCTGTACCACCACCACCGGCTCTGCCCAGATTTTAAAAACCTTTGCACAGGAAATAGCACAGCAACGCATCTTTCACTGTTACCTGCCTTATGACTTGCCCGGTTCGATACGCCGTTTTCTAAACAGGACAAACCCGTCCCTGGGTCTGATAATGGAAACAGAAATCTGGCCCAATTTGCTGCTGGAATGTGAGCGACGAAAATTGCCCGTGTGGCTGTTAAATGCCCGTATGTCTGCCCGTTCAGCTAAAGGCTATGCCCGTTTCGGCCGGTTAACTAAAAATACCCTGCAGAAATTTACCGGTATTGCAGCCCAGGATGTACTGGATGCCGGTCGGCTGAAAGAGCTGGGTGCAGATGAAAATACTCTGCATATTACCGGCAGTATCAAGTTTGATATTAAAGTCCAGCCTGAAGATCTTGCTGCAGGGCAGGCTTTACGCTGGCAATTGCACTGGCAAACTAAAATGGTTCTGGTAGCTGCCAGTACCCATAAGGGGGAAGATAAACAGATCCTGGAAATTTTTCAGAATCTCAGAGTAAAGCACCCTGAACTGGTACTGCTTGTGGTGCCCCGGCACCCGGAACGCTTTCAGTCTGTTTATCAGATGCTCAGTGAAAATGCCATGGGACTAACAACTATTAAACGTACTGAAATAGCAAGTGCCTCTGCCATAGAGCAAACTATAAGCCCGGATATTTTACTGGGAGACAGTATGGGTGAAATGATGCACTATTTTGCCTGTTCAGACCTGGTATTTATGGGAGGGACACTGGTGCCGGTGGGTGGGCATAATATTCTGGAACCGGCTGCCCTGGAATTACCTATTGTATATGGTCCGCATATTTTTAATTTTTATGCCATTAATGAGCTTTTTTTACAATACCAGGCCGCAAGGCAGGTGCAGGATACTACAGAACTGGAACAGGTACTCGATAGCCTGTTAAGTGATAAAGAAGAACGAAACGGCTTGGCAGAAAAAGCCCATCAGCTTATTGAGCAGAATGCCGGAGCACTGGATAAAATTATGGCTTTAATTAAGCCGTATTTCGACAACAAGTGAATACGATTTATTTATAGCTTAACCCCCCGCCTTTTAGCAATTGCTTGTCCCATTTCCTTGAACAAATCCTCACTGATATGCTGTTCAGCATAGGGAAAAATCTGCTCATTCTCAATTCGGGCGTGCTCGCTCATGCTCCGGGCAAACTGCTGTGCCATTTGTTCCAGGGTATTAAATTCTGCAGTGCGTTCTGCCAGCATCTTATCAAGTTCTTCCCACAGCAGATCGGATTCTACATGTTCTTTGATCATGGTGTTTATCAGAGTAATCAACTCCATGGACTGAGCCTGAGTACATTCAGGATCCAGGGCAATAACAGCAGGAAACAGGTGTTCTTCCTCATCCTTATGATGTTCCGGCCCGGCAACATTAAAATAATGGCGAATTTGATCGGCAGAAGTTTCCAGTTGTGGTGTCCAGCCGTCTTTATGCAGTGCCTGGCTAAGTTTATAAAGGGAAGAAGAAAAATGAATGATCTTGTCGTGACAACTGCGCAATAAGGATAGCGGCTGCTCAAAAGTCGGGCTGTCGTTAGTTTTTTTGCCTTTATTACTCAGCTGATTAATTTGCAGCATAATCACATAACCCTTATTTTGAATTTGTAATCATTCCCTCTCCCTCCCTCTGGGAGAGGGCCAGGGTGAGGGATATGAATGAAGGGAAAGACTAAAAAACAAACCTGGACTTTTTATTCACATGTTCCAGCGGTTGCAGGTCAGTTTCAAACAAATACTGCTCAGAAAACTGCTTTTCGGATACCCGGGTGATCAATGTTGCTTCCATAACCGGAGACTCTCCAGTGACCGCAAACAGACGGCCCCCAATTTTCAGGCCCTGCTTAAAGCCTTCCGGCAATTCAGGTACTGAACCGGTTATTACTATTACATCATAAGGGCTGCCGCCGGTATAACCATTAGCCGCATCCGCAACCACAAACCTGACGTTTTTAATGCCTTCGGCTTCTAGGCGCTTTCTGGCCAGTTCGCTTAAGTCTTCATACAGCTCAACTGTGATAACGGTATCTGCAAGATGTGCCAGCAGTGCCGTCAGGTAGCCGCTGCCGGTACCGATTTCCAGTACCTTATCGGTTTCTTTAACCTGAACCGCCTGCAGAATCTTTGCCTCAATTTTTGGTGCCAGCATAAGCTGACCATGGCCAATGGGTAATTCCACATCAGAAAAGGCAGCTTCTTTTAGCTCATTGGCCACAAAATTTTCTCTTGGAATCGTTTCCAGTGCATCCAGAGCGACGGGATCAATAACATTCCAGGGCCTGATTTGCTGTTCAATCATATTGTGGCGAGCGGTTTCAAAGTTCATTTCCATCATTCTGTATTGCCTTTTTTGATGTCTTGCTGAAATGGTTAATATTAACTTAGGATTATAGAGCAAATGGCGCTTTAAATCCAAAATTGTAAAGTGCAATAAGCAGATGCATATTGCATAGTTATAAAATACTTAAATAGTTATAATGTATTGATATTACAGTGGTTTATAAAGTGGCATTAGTTTTGCTAGTCAGTTTTACCAGGTAGATATAAATAAAGATTAATAGCGAGCAATAGTTCGCTGAGCTTGCAAATAAAAACTTTTTGTAATTATAGAGGGAAAAACAATGTTGTTTGAATCATTCTCGGCTGCACAGTCGACACTCCTGTGGGGCGTCTTTATTGTCGCTCTCATTATGGGGGCTGTAGTCAATAAGACCAATTTCTGTACCATGGGTGCCGTTTCTGACATGGTGAATATGGGTGACTACAGTCGTTTTCGCTCCTGGCTGCTGGCCATTGCCGTGGCCATGACTGGTTTAATTATTCTGGAATCGGCAGGACTGCTTAATGCGGACAGCAGTTTTCCTCCTTATCGCAGCAGTCAGCTGGTCTGGGCTGAAAATATTCTCGGTGGCTTTCTGTTTGGTATCGGTATGACCCTGGCCAGCGGCTGCGGTAATAAAACACTGATCCGCATTGGTGGTGGTAATATTAAATCCATTTTGGTGTTTATTATTATTGCCGTTATTGCCTACTATATGACCAACCCGTTCCCCGGTTCTGACAAAACACTGTTTTCCGTGCTGTTTTATGACTGGATACGCCCTCTGGCGATTTCCCTGGATACTAACCAGGATCTGGGCTCTCTGATTAATAGTGATAATCCGGTAGGAACACGGCTGATTATCGGTGGTATTCTGGCGGCTCTGCTGTTGATTTATATTGTAAAAAGCAAGCATTTCTGGTCCAGTTCTGACTACTGGCTGGGCGGGCTTATTGTGGGGCTGGCGGTACTGGCCGGCTGGTATCTGAGCAGTACAGTGATGGTGGATGTCCCTGATGAAGAAACTCAGTACTCCCTGGTGGAATACTATGAAAACTGGGATATGATCAGTGAGTCTGAAGAAGGCAAGCCGGCCCAGGGTGCTCCCCTGTCACCCCAGTCCTTTACCTTTATTAATCCAATTGGCCAGACCCTTGGTTATGTCAGCAACGGCTTAAATTCAGCTCTGCTGACCTTTGGTATTGTCGCGGTATTTGGTGTGATTTTAGGCTCCTTCCTCTGGGCCTTAATCAGCCGAAGTTTTAGAATTGAATGGTTTGTTAATTTTAAGGATTTTCTGACCCATGTAATTGGCGGTATACTGATGGGCTTTGGCGGTGTTCTGGCAATGGGCTGTACTATTGGGCAGGGGATCACCGGTGTTTCTACCCTGGCTGTAGGTTCCATTATGGCTTTTCTGGCCATTGTGTTTGGCAGTGCCCTGACTATGAAAATTCAGTACTACCAGATGCTCTATGAAGATGCTTCTTTTTTTGCAGTTTTAATTACTGCCCTGGTAGAACTTAAATTACTGCCAGCAGGTATGAGAAAACTGGAAGCCCTGTAAGCTCCCCAGGAAATACGGGCAGGATGCCCGCATCCTGAAACTCACTAATAGCTTACACTTTATTCTTTTCCTTGAAATTTAAATAAAAATCCGTTACTTTCAGAAGCTGTTTTAGGTTTTTTCCGCCAGGGGTCCCCGCTACTTTATGTAGCAGGGTGAGATATACCCTTTGAACCTGATCCGGTTTGCACCGGCGTAGGAAGGCTTATGCTGCATTTATAGCTCCTCCCGCGCCTGTTGTTTTTATATATTTGAATTTAAGGACCAGCATGAGCGCCATTCCAGAAGATTTTATCCGTCAGACGACCCAGTTATCTGAAGAAGTTACCCGACCGTTTTCAGGCTCAAGAAAAATCTATGTCCAGGGCAGCCGCCCGGATATCCGGGTACCTATGCGGGAAATCATGCAGGCTGATACTGAAACCAATGAAGGGGTAGAGCAAAACCCGCCTATTCCGGTTTATGATACCTCAGGTATTTATACCGATCCTGATGCCGAAATTGATCTGCTTAAGGGCCTGCCGCCCCTGCGGGATAACTGGATAC
Source organism: Gammaproteobacteria bacterium (assembly GCA_027012135.1). Taxonomy (GTDB): domain Bacteria; phylum Pseudomonadota; class Gammaproteobacteria; order GRL18; family GRL18; genus JANELJ01. The sequence continues at coordinate 19,348 of JALUZF010000069.1, read as the reverse complement.
TGGAGCGGGATGATACAGAACAATTATCCGGCCCCAGCTCGGCATACGGTCAGCAGCGGCAAAGTGATCCCGATCTGGCTAATCTGCGTTTTGAACATATCCGGGCACCGCGTAAGGCAAAAAGCGGTAAAAATGTCTCCCAGATGCATTATGCACGTCAGGGTATTATTACCCCGGAAATGGAATACATTGCCATTCGGGAAAACTGTAAGTTACAGGAGATGCGCGAAGCCGGGCTGATGCGTCAGCATCCCCAGCATCCTGGAGAAAATTTCGGTGCCAGTATTCCTGATGAGGTGACTGCGGAATTTGTCCGTCAGGAAGTCGCCATGGGGCGTGCCATTATTCCGGCCAATATCAACCATCCGGAACTGGAACCCATGATCATCGGGCGTAACTTTTTGGTCAAGGTCAACACCAATATCGGTAACTCGGCTGTGACTTCCTCCATTACTGAAGAAGTAGAAAAAATGGTCTGGTCCACCCGTTGGGGCGGCGATACTCTGATGGATCTGTCTACCGGCAAAAATATTCATGAAACCCGTGAATGGATCATCCGTAATTCGCCGGTACCTATTGGCACCGTACCGATTTATCAGGCGCTGGAAAAGGTGAATGGCAAGGCCGAAGAACTGACCTGGGAAATTTTCCGCGATACCCTGATTGAACAGGCGGAACAGGGCGTGGATTATTTTACCATTCATGCCGGCATTCGTCTGCAGCATGTACCTCTGACGGCTAAACGACTGACCGGCATTGTCTCCCGGGGCGGTTCCATTATGGCCAAATGGTGTCTGGCGCACCATACCGAAAGCTTTCTGTACACCCATTTTGAAGACATCTGCGAAATCATGAAAGCCTATGATGTGTCCTTCTCCCTAGGCGACGGCCTGCGCCCCGGCTCTATTGCTGATGCTAATGATGAGGCTCAGCTGGGTGAATTAAGAACCCTGGGTGAACTGACCAAAATTGCCTGGAAACACGATATCCAGACCATGATAGAAGGCCCCGGCCACGTGCCAATGCACATGATTAAGGAAAATATGGATATTCAGCTCGAAGCCTGTCATGAAGCCCCGTTTTATACCCTTGGGCCGCTGACGACCGATATTGCCCCAGGCTATGATCATATTACCTCAGCCATTGGTGCGGCTCAGATTGGCTGGTATGGTACCGCCATGCTCTGCTACGTCACCCCTAAAGAACACCTGGGACTGCCCAATAAGGAAGATGTTCGCGATGGTATTATCACCTATAAACTGGCTGCCCACGCAGCGGATCTGGCCAAAGGAATCCCCGGTGCCCAGGTACGGGACAATGCCATGTCCAAGGCCCGCTTTGAATTCCGCTGGGAAGATCAGTTTAATCTGGGCCTGGATCCGGAACGGGCTCGTGAGTATCATGACGAAACCATGCCCAAACAGGCCCATAAAGTAGCCCATTTCTGCTCCATGTGCGGCCCTAACTTCTGCTCCATGAAAATTACTCAGGATGTACGGGATTATGCCGCCAAACAGGGCATCGCTGATATTACAGTAGCCATTGAAGAAGGCATGGCCGAAAAATCCGCCCAGTTTAAGGAAATCGGCAGCGAAATCTACACCAAATCCTGATCTTTAACCCTATGGCAGGAGCAGGAGCCAGGTCATAATAAAGTTTGACTCCGGCTCCTGTTCAGCATAAACTTTTGAACGCTGAACGCTGAACGCTGAACGCTGAACGCTGAACGCTGAACGCTGAACGCTGAACGCTGAACGCTGAACGCTGAACGCTGAACGCTGAACGCTGAACGCTGAACAGGATATCCCTATGCTTAATCTGTTTTTCGACATCTACGACTCCATCCAGCAATTTTTCCTCCGCCTGATCAAGCTTTACCACATCCGAACCCTGAAGGAAAAAGGTATTATCTGGTCAATTGGTCTACTGATCAGTACCGCATTAGTGGTCTGGCTGGTGCTGGCTTTTTTATGGAGCCGGGAGCCCGATTTACTTGATGTCAATGCCGCGACCGATCAACTGATTGAACAGATTAATGAAGAAAAAGGCACCGCTTTTAAAAAGGTCGTCGGGGCAACCACCACTGCAACGATAATTAATATTACTCGAATGCTTCTGGATAAACCCGGCGGCTACCTGAGTAACGATGTTACTCCGCCGGGAATTTTTCTGGATAATATGCCTAACTGGGAATACGGTGTACTGGTGCAGATCCGCGATGTAACCAGGGTATTGCGAAATGATTTCAGTATGGCTCAATCCACTTCCAGAGAGGACAAAGCTCTGTCCATGGCCGAACCGGCCTTTAATAACGATTCAACCAAATGGCTCTGGCCGGCTGCTGAAAGTAAATACCGGGAGGGGAGTAATTATTTAATGGATTATCTGACCCGTCTGCTGGATAAAAAACAGCAGCAGGCCCAGTTTTTTGCCCGGGCAGATAACCTGGTAGACTGGCTACAGGTGGTTGAAAAGCGTCTGGGCAGTTTATCCCAGCGTTTAAGTGCCAGTGTTGGCCAGGAACGTATTAATACCAATCTGGCCGGTGAAGCCCAGGCCCAGCAGGCTACCTATGAACCGGAAAAGCTGATGGTTAAAACTCCGTGGACAAAAATTGATGATGTCTTTTATGAGGCCCGCGGCACCAGCTGGGCTCTGGTCAATTTACTGCATGCTATAGAATATGACTTTCAGGGCGTACTGAAAAAGAAAAATGCTCTGGTCAGTCTGCGCCAGATCATTCGTGAACTGGAATCCACTCAGGAGCCAATATTCAGCCCTGTCATTCTTAACGGCAGAGGCTTTGGTTTGACCGCCAACCATTCCCTGGTTATGGCCTCATATATATCACGTGCTAATGCAGCCATTATAGATCTGAAACGCCTGCTGCAGGATGGCTAAAAAAATGATTAGCCAGAAAAAAAGTAAAACTATACTATTAGCTGAATGCTAATAAAATGTAGAAATACTCTCACTCCACCCAGACTCATCAAACAATACCTGGTACAGTTTTTCATCCCACTTATGTCCCCACGGCCCCGTTTTCATTAAATGCTTACTATAGCCCCGCTGAACACCAGGCGGGATAAAACCAAAGGGAATACCGTTAATTAATACCGCGACTGAGCGACCGTCATGACTCCATTTAAATTCAAAAATGTCTGACTGCAGCGGCGTAAATTCGGCATGTGGATGAGCATAACTGGCTACGGCGGGAGGTGATGAGGTCCGATATTTGCGAATTTCAGATTCCTGTGGTGCTGTAATCCGGTTGTAAATCCAGCAGTCAGCCGTAACGACCGGGCTGTCAGGGTTAGTGACATATAGCCAGGCAGAGTGACCATTGTCATCAAAGCGCGCCTGTTTTTTTGAAACGGGATGCGTTTCAAACAGTAAAGTGGTTTTTTCCATAGTGGACATTGGCTTTACCTGTGCATTCATCCTTCACTGACCCAATGACCGGATTTTCCACCGGCTTTTTCCAGCAGGCGGACATTGCCCATGACCATACCCCGATCCACGGCCTTGCACATATCATAAATCGTTAACAGGGCAATCTGTGTGGCAGTAAGTGCTTCCATTTCAACCCCGGTTTTACCATCGGTTTCTACGGTACAGGTACAAATCACCTTATGTTTGTCTTCAATAACGTCCAGTTCCAGATCCACATGAGTTAAAGCTAGCGGGTGGCATAAGGGGATTAAATTTGCGGTTTGTTTGGCCGCCATAATGCCGGCAATACGGGCAATACCCAGGACATCCCCTTTTTTATGATTACCCTGCACAATTAAGGCCAGGGTTTCCGGTTCCATGGTGATATCACCGGAAGTCACTGCACGGCGATGGGTAATGTCCTTGGCTCCGACATCCACCATATGGGCTTCGCCCTTATTATTAAAATGTGTTAGTTTGCTCATGTGTTTAATGTGTTGTTTTATTATTAGTTATAATATATACACCCGAAAAACTCTTAAAATATTAATAATATTTTAGTGATGATTCTGCTTTATAAGATATACTTATTTCGGTATATTACTATAAGATTATACAAAAGTGACTAAGGAATATCCCTTTTTTACTTAACTTTTTAGTTACATTAGATGAGGTCATTGTAAGTATTGTGGGTATAGCCGTTAAATTTTTTGCCAGTATGCGGGATCTAATGGGGGATGACAGAGAGCTGGATGCTCCAATAATTCAGCAGCATAATATTAAAACTGTCGATGATATCTGGAACTATTGTGCCGCGGGTAAAGAGCGCCCGGTCAATGTGCTGGTGGCTGTTAATATGGACTATGTGGACGGCACAACATCAGTAAAAGACGGTGATGAAGTGGCCTTTTTCCCACCGGTTACCGGAGGTTAAGCATGAGTGTAGTTATTCTCCCTGAAGCCTTTAACCCCTGGCAGTTACTGGAAGATTACCAGCAGAAAATGTCCGAACTGGACGGCAAATATGGTGCAACAGCCGTTTTTGTGGGCACCATGCGGGATTTTAATGAAGGAGACAATATTTCACAGATGTTCCTGGAACACTACCCCGGCATGACTGAAAAACACCTGGAAAAAATCTGTACCCAGGCCACCGCCGACTACGGTTTACTGGATTCACTGGTCGTACACCGGGTAGGCAAAATAAACCCCAACGACCCCATTGTACTGGTCGCCGTATGGACCGCCCACCGCAAACAGGCCTTCGAAGCCTGCCGCGAAATCATGGAAGACCTGAAATCCAGAGCCCCTTTCTGGAAAAAAGAACAACTAAACACTGGAAAAAAACGCTGGGTAGAAAAAAACACAAAGGGCTATTAAGCTCTTATTCTTAACACTACAAATACTGCCTCCACGATTCCGGCCGCTGATCTCTACAGTCACACAGTTTCTTCTTCCGGGTAGTCAAATAAACCACATCACTTTTATGTTTATTATGTACTTCCTCAATCTGACGCTCCTGCTTGTTATTTTCGCGGGAGGCTTCCTCACAATAAAAAACAATACTGCGTTTTATTTTGGCCAGAATAGAATTGTCCAGGTGAAAACCCTCATTTTGCAGAATACTCTCGATTTCAGCCAGAGTAATACGATTTAAATCATAGGCGATTTTAATGCACTGATGACTCAGGGCATGAGACATCAGTACGCCGGGCAGATCATTAACAGAAAAGACCGCCGCATGAGCCTGCTCAGGATTAGAATGAATAGCACAGAAGTGAATTTCACGGTGCTTAATAAGCTGGTGATGCATATTTCCCCCTCAGAAAACACTCAGACAGAATTTTTTTATTTTTATGCTTTTCTAGCCACAACCAGAAAAGCCCTTACTTCATTTTATGATTTATCAGCTGGAAAACACATAGCAAATAACCCTTATAAACTAAGGAGTACTCCTAGGTAAACAAGCGGGTAGAAAAAACACCAAAAGCTACCACGTTCTTTCTGAACGCTGAACGCTACAGAATCTGCCCCATATTAACTCTATCCAGCCGATTCAGATCTTTTACCGTCTGTATATTTTTAAACCCATACTGTTTCAATAACCCCTGAACAGCTTCTGCCTGATTATAACCATGCTCCAGCATTAACCAACCTCCAGGTTTAAGATAGTTACGACTGCCGCTAATGATCTGCCTGATAGCTTCCAGCCCGTTTTCAGCAGCCAGCAGGGCGCTTTGTGGTTCAAAGCGTTGTACATTAGTTTCAAGTAAAGGATCATCAGGGGCTATATAAGGCGGGTTGGAAACTATCAGATCAAACTGGTACTCAGGAATGTTTTTAAACCAGTCTGAGAGACAAAGCTGAATATCAGGCAGTTTTAAGCTTTCGGCATTGCAGCGAGCCACTTCCAGGGCCTGTGCACAAGCATCGCTTGCCAATATTTCAGTATCCGGGCGTTCCGAAGCAATAGCCAGGGCGATGGCACCGCTACCGGTACCCAGATCCAGTACCTTTAAAGGTGTTTTTAAAGGCAGTTTGTCCAAGGCACATTCTACCAGTAATTCGGTTTCCGGTCGGGGAATAAGGGTGTCCGGGCTGACTTTTAGACTAAAATCCCAGAAATCTTTAATGCCGGTGATATAGGCAACGGGTCTGCCCTGAGCTCTTTGCTTAAGATTATCCAGGTAATGCTGTATCTGAGCACTGGAAAGTACCTGTTCAGGCCAGGTCAGCAGCCAGGTTTTGGTTTTTTTTTGTTTAAAATTGGGGGCAGAGCTATGATTTAGAGCATCCAGTAATAAAATTTCACAATCCAGCTTCAGAGTATTACTGTCCAGCCTGGCCTGCTGCAGTTGCTCCATCCCCAGTTTAATGGCTTGCTGAACAGTCAGTTTTTCCATAAACAGCTTTAATCTTCTGACATGGATGCCAGCAGTTCGGCCTGATATTCGCTCAGTAATGGGTCAATAATTGCGCCCAGATCGCCATTCATTACTTCTTCGAGCTTATAGAGCGTCAGATTGATGCGGTGATCAGTGACCCGGCCCTGTGGATAATTATAGGTTCGGATACGTTCAGAGCGGTCTCCGCTGCCTACCTGCAATTTGCGATCTGCGGCCTGTTCAGACTGCTGTTTTTCCTGCTCTGCGGCCAGCAGGCGGGAGGACAGCATGGACATGGCTTTGGCCTTGTTTTTATGCTGTGAGCGTTCTTCCTGACACTCTACTACCACCCCGGTGGGCAGGTGGGTAATGCGGATGGCCGAATCGGTTTTATTGACGTGCTGACCCCCGGCACCGGATGCGCGGAAGGTATCAATGCGTAAATCCTTGGGGTTAATATCAATAGCTTCCACTTCATCCACTTCCGGAATAATGGCCACCGTACAGGCAGAGGTATGTACCCGGCCCTGGGATTCGGTTTCCGGCACCCGCTGTACCCGATGGGCACCGGATTCAAATTTTAGCTTGGAGAAGGCACCATGGCCAACGACACGTGCAACAATTTCCTTATAACCGCCATGATCACCGGGGTTTTCCGACATGACTTCTACAGTCCAGCTCTGAGTCTCAGCATAGCGGCTGTACATTTTAAATAAATCACCGGAAAAAATGGCGGCCTCATCACCGCCGGTACCGGCCCGGATCTCCAGGTAAATATTATGGTCATCATTAGGATCTTTGGGCAGCAGCATTTTCTGTAAATCGGTGGATAATTGCTTCTGAAGCTGTCGGGCCTCCTGTATTTCTTCTTCTGCCATGGCTTTCATTTCCGGATCACTGTCATCCAGCATTTCCGTAGCAGACTCTATGGTGTCTGCGGCTTCCTGGTACTGGCTGAATTTTTCCACTACCGGGCTGAGTTCTGCATATTCTTTGGACAGTTCGCGAAAACGGTTCTGATCATTCATAACCTCAGGCTGGGATAACAGCAGGGATATCTCTTCATGCCGTTCGGACAGGGTTTCAAGTTTGCTTATAATGGATGCTTTCACTGCTTACTCTTATAAAATAGATGGTTCAGGTTCTGGGGAACAGGGAGTAGTCAATTAGTAGGCTGGAGCAGCTAACGGTTCCGGGGCAGATCAAACAGTTCAATGGCCGCATCAATAAGCTCATTACGGTCATCCATACCGGCCTGTTTGATCTGAATACTCGGCTTATGGATCAGTTTATTGGTCAGCTGGCGTGCCAGTTCTTTTATAACCAGTTCGGCTTCTTTGCCGTTTCTAAGCTGTTTCAGGGCATTGGCAACGGCCTTATCCCGTATGTCTTCAGCGTGTTCCCGAAATTCCCTCATAATGGCAATGGAGTCCAGGGAACGCAGCCAGTTCATAAAATGGCTGACTTCCACATCAATAATTTCTTCTGCCTTGAGTGCGGCTTCCTGGCGGGATTTCAGGCCCTCATCAATGATCTCCTTGAGATCATCCACGGTATATAAAAACACGTCTTCCAGCTCACTGACTTCTTCTTCAATATCCCGAGGCACGGCAATATCGACCATAAAAATAGGGGCATGTTTACGTGCCTTAATGGCAGATTCCACAGCACCTTTACCCAGGATAGGCAGCTGACTGGCAGTAGAAGAGATAACAATATCCGCTTCCGCCAGGTGATTAGGCAGTTCGCTGAGTGAAATGGCATAGCCGTTAAATTCCTGGGCCAGGGTATGGGCTTTTTCGACGGTCCGGTTAGCAATAATAATACGGCCAATACCGGACTCGTTCAGATGCCGTGCAACCAGTTCAATAGTTTCGCCGGCACCAATGAGCAACGCAGTATGATGCTGAAAATCACTGAAAATCTGTTTGGCCAGGCTGACCGAAGCAAATGCCACGGAAACCGGGCTGGCGCCAATGGCAGTATCGGTACGTACCTGCTTGGCACAGCTGAAGGTATGCTGGAATAATTTGTGCAGAAACTGGCCGATGGTGCCGCTTTCTTTGGCCACAGAAAAAGCTGTTTTTAGCTGGCCCAGAATCTGCGGCTCACCCAGTACCAGGGAGTCCAGGCCGCTGGCAACGCGCAGCATATGGCGCACGGCCTCTTTTTCAGGGTGCAGATACAGGTATTCTGTGATATCCGTATCTTCCAGGTCATGGTGCTTTTTCAGCCAGGTGATCAGGGCATCAATGGCTGCTTCCGATTCACCATCATTACAGTTGAGCTGGCAGTAGAGTTCAGTACGGTTACAGGTGGATAAAATCACGGCTTCATTAACGGCATCTTGATCAGTCAGGTCTTTTAAAGCCATAGGTATAGTATCAGGGGCAAAAGAAAGCTGTTCCCTGATTTTGACTGGAGCCGTTTTGTGATTAATACCAAGTGCAAGCAGCGACATAGAAATCTATCTGGTAAACCTTAGTGCATTGTTTTGAACGCTGTTTTCAGGTGTTCCTGAAAACAGCGTTCTTAAAAAAATATTCTTATAAAACCTGTTCCTGAAAACCAGTTATAAAACGGGTTATAAAAAACTGGCTTTAAAAGGATTCTCTAATTATCTGATATAAACAGGGCATTTTGCGTAAATTTCACCCAAAACTCAAGCAATCTTGCATTTTAATATAAAATTTTGGTCAAATTTGGCATGATTGTGGTATAAACTTGTTAAATGAATCAGGGGCAGGAACCAACTGGAACTTATATGCTTAAAATTAGTCTTATACGAACCAGTCCAATGCCTCATGTTAGTAATGTTTAGTAGAATAAATTAAGGATCTAACTCTTTTGTTTAATAAGTTGTTTAAAATAATTACCAGAAAACTTACTGTTCCAAACACACTGTTCTGGCCATTCGTCTTATCTTTTATTGTACTTGCCTCCGGCTGTGCATCCGTAGCAGATAAAACAGAGAGCACAGCAGCATCTGCTAATCCAAACAAACAGGCTGCAGAAACCAGTGCTAAGGAAACTTCCCCTGGCCATAAGTCCACCGCTGATAATATTCCAGGTACAGAACTGGACTCAAAACTGCTTTATGATCTGTTGCTGGCAGAAATGGCGCTGCAGCGCAACGATTATGATCTGGCCTTTAAAAAATACTACGAAGCGGCCAAAAAGACCCGTGACAGCCGTCTGGCCAAAAAGGCCACCCGGGTAACCCTGTTTTCCAAAAATGATGAACAAACCTTTAAGGCCGTTAAGCTCTGGTCAGAATTGCAGCCGGATAATATTGATGTGCTGCAGATTTATGCATCTTCGCTGATAAACCGAAAACAGGATCAGGAAGCCCTCAGGTACCTGAAAAAAATCATTGCCAGGAGCCGTAATTTTAATGAAGGTTTTCAGCGGGCAGTGGGTTTACTGGATACTATAAAAGAACCTGCACGGCTGACATCATTGTTTGCCGAACTGGCCAAGGGCCATGAAGACAGTGCAATTGTTAAACTGAACCAGGCCAAATTATCCTTTAAGCTGGGTGATAATGCCGGTGCCGAGCATCATCTGAATGAAGCCCTGGCAATAAATCCGGATTACCTGGAAGCCAGCATGCTTAAAATTCAGTTGCTGAAAAAACAGCACCGTCCGCAGGAAGCCATTGCCTTGCTGGAAAAACTGCTGAAAAAACAGCCTAATAATATTAATCTGAGGCTGGAACTGGTGCGTATGCTGGTGGCTCAGAAGCAGGTTAAAAAAGCCGATAGGCAAATTAAACGTCTGGCCAGTATGGATATTAACCCGGAAGTGATTTTTGCTATCAGCCTGCTGGCCATTGAAATCAACCAACTGGATGATGCAAAAAAGTATCTGGAACGGCTGTATAAGTACCGCCTGTATGCCAGTGAAGCCGCTTACTTTATTGCTCAACTGGAAGCCAGCCGGGAAAACTACGCTGAAGCTGAAACCTGGTTTAAGCGGGTTAAACAGGGCCGTTATACTTTTGAAGCTTACCTGGGACTGGCTATTGTTTATTCCCAGCAGGAAAAATTTGATCAGGCCTTTAAATTGCTGGATCATTCACAGGCCGGCAACAGCAAACAGAGTCTGGAAATCCTGCAGATTAAAGCTGAAGTTTATGCCCAGGCCAAAAACTATAAAAAAGCCTATGAGATTTATACCCAGGCATTAACAATCGCGCCCAATAACCATGACCTGCTTTACGGCCGGGCCATGCTGGCCGAAAAATTTGACCGTATTGATTTACTGGAAAAAGATTTACATGCCATTCTGGCCGAAAACCCCAAAGACAATCAGGCACTCAATGCCCTGGGTTATACCCTGGCGGATCGTACTGATCGTTACCAGGAAGCCCTGCAGTACATAGAGCGGGCTTTGAAAATTGATCCTGAAGACATTGCAACTCTGGACAGTATGGGCTGGGTGCTGCATAAACTGGGGCGTAATGAGGAAGCTCTGAGCTATCTTAAAAAAGCCTATGATAAGGACAATGACCCTGAAATTGCCGCTCACTATGGTGAAGTACTCTGGGTACTGGGTAAAACGGAACAGGCCCGTGCTATCTGGCACAAAGCCCTGAAAAAACACCCCCAACATGAAGTTCTGGTGGGTACTACCCGCCGTTACCTGAAATAAAGGCCAGCCATTAATGCTCCAGTATAGACAGTACGGCAGTAGCACCCTGTTGCTGCTTTTACTGCTTAGCCTTCCAGCCTGCAGCATGCTTGAAACATCACAAACCGGGAATTTACCGGTTCATGAGACAACCATTCCACAGGCCTGGACAGCCAATGGCCGTATCAGCGTGATCCGTGGTGAAGAAAACTGGTACGCCCGTTTTAGCTGGATACAGCAGGGCAATGATTTTCAAATCCGCTTTACCGGTCCCCTGGGGGAAACCCGGTTACAGGTCAGCCAGACCGGTTCCGATGTACGCTTAAACACGCCCTCGGTAGCCAAAAAAGGTGACGATCTGGAACAGCTGATTTTACAGGAAACCGGCTGGATTTTCCCGGTATCATCCCTGCACTACTGGCTGCACGGTCAACCAGAACCTTCAGCGACGGTAAAAATTCAGTATAATAAAACAGCTCAAATCCAGGCAATTGACCAGCAGGGCTGGCATATTCAATACTCTCGATGGATGCCCGTGGCTGAAAGTGCTACAGCTAATAGTGCTACAGCTAAAAAAAAAGTATTACCTAAAAAGCTGGTTATTACCCGGGACGATCTGAAAATTAAAATTATTATCAGCCAGTGGCTGCTGGCGCAACACTCTCTGCAGCTGTCAAACTGAACTATTATCAGAAAAAACAAGCAGGAACAACACCCTTGAAAAAAATATGGCTGGCACCGGCTAAAATTAACCGTTTCTTACATATTACCGGTCAGAGAGAAGATGGCTATCATGAACTGCAGACCGTTTTCCAGTTTCTTGATTATGCCGATGAACTCAGTTTTGAAGTGCGTGATGATAGCGAAATTGTACTTGAAACCCCGCTAGCTGGTGTGGCCGATAAAGATAACCTGGTGGTAAAAGCCGCCCGATTATTACAGCAGAAATCCAGTCATCCCAAAGGAGTTAATATCTGTATCAGAAAAAAACTGCCCATGGGCGGTGGTCTGGGCGGCGGCAGCAGTGATGCAGCCACTGCCCTGGCGGCACTGAACCAGCTCTGGAATATAAACCTTGATAAGGATGAACTGGCTCACCTTGGGCTTGTACTGGGGGCCGATGTCCCCATTTTTGTCCATGGTTATGCGGCCTGGGCTGAAGGCGTCGGTGAAAATTTATCTCCTGTACAGCTTGATGAACCCTGGTATGTAATATTGATCCCCGGAGTTTCAGTTTCTACAGCAAAAATATTTTCCTCAGATAATTTAAAAAGAGACTGTTTACCGCTGGATATTAACCGTTTTCAGGCAGGTGAAGGGATTAATGTCTGCGAAGACGTGGTCTGCCAGCAATATCCTGAAGTGAATGATGCCATTCAATGGCTGTCTCAGTTCGCACCAGCCAGAATGACCGGCACAGGTGCCTGTGTTTTTGCCCCGGTAAAATCAGAAGCCCAGGCGCAGGAAATTTTACAGAAGAAGCCTGATCAAATAGACGGCTTTTATGCCCGGGGATGTAATATTTCTCCTTTATATTCACAAAATTAAGAAACATATAATTATTCAGTATACATTGGAATGTCTTAGAGTGACTGGCTGCAGTACCTTATTTCCGGGGACGCTCAAGTACATCCATGTATTGCTTTGTGAAAACATCCATGTTTTCAAAACCCCGGAAATAAGGTACTGCAGCCAGTCACGGTCAGGTATACTGAAAAATTATAAAAAAAATTAATTTTAGGTGTGACAAATAAAAAATTTCAGCGTATAATCCACCCACCTTTTTGGCAAGGCGTCATTTTTATATAGAATTTAGTATCTATGCGGGTTCTATCACTAAGTTGACTACCTGATATGTGACGATTAAAATCGAAAACATATTATGCTCGGTTATTGTTGGGCCGTCGCCAAGCGGTAAGGCACCAGGTTTTGATCCTGGCATGCGCAGGTTCGAATCCTGCCGGCCCAGCCACTTCTTTAAGAACAGAAAATTTAACGGACAAATTTTTTGTTGGCCAGGGTCTGCTAAGGCCATACAGGCTAAAGGCTTCTCAACTTAATAAATAACCCCACAGAAATACCAGGAACGAATATAAAAAGCGTTTTAAATTAAGGCTATTTTTTTGAGCTAAAGGCTTTTTTTATCGAGTTAAAGGCTTTTAAGATTAAATTTGCTACAATAACGGCAACTTAATTTCCACTGAGGAACAGAAGGTGTCCGACTCAGACATGATGGTTTTTTCGGGAAATGCGAACCCGAAACTGGCAAAAGATATTTGCAGGCATCTGAACATACCTTTGGGTAAGGCTTATGTCGATAAGTTCAGTGACAGTGAAATCATGGTTGAACTGATGGAGAATGTACGTGGAAAAGACGTATTTATTGTCCAGCCAACCTGTCAGCCTGCCAATGATCACCTGATGGAACTGATGGTCATGGGTGATGCCATACGCAGGGCATCAGCACGGCGTATTACTGCGGTAGTGCCGTATTTTGGTTATGCCCGCCAGGATCGGCGGCCGCGTTCAGCCAGGGTCGCCATTACCGCTAAGGTGGTGGCCAATATGATTTCCGGTGTCGGAATCAACCGGGTACTGACCGTTGATTTACATGCCGATCAGATCCAGGGCTTTTTTGATATACCGGTGGACAATGTTTATGCCTCACCTATTTTACTGGGTGATATCTGGCGTCAGAAATACCCTGACCTGATGGTGGTGTCACCGGATGTCGGTGGTGTAGTTCGTGCCAGAGCACTGGCCAAGCGACTGGATGATGCGGATCTGGCGATTATTGATAAACGCCGCCCCAAGGCCAATGTGGCCAAAGTAATGAATATTATCGGGGACGTTGAAGGACGTTCCTGCCTGCTGGTTGATGATCTGGTGGATACGGCCGGTACCCTGTGTAAAGCCGCTGCCGCTCTGAAAGAGCACGGGGCATCCAAGGTTATGGCTTATATTACCCACCCGGTATTATCCGGCCCGGCCATTGATAACCTCAATGCTTCGGAACTGGATCACCTGGTGGTTACAGACACTATTCCGCTGAAACCGGAAGCCGAAAAATGTACTAAAATCCGCCAGCTAAGCAGCGCCATGATTCTAGGCGAAACCATGATGCGCATTAACCGTGAAGAATCGGTCAGTTCGCTCTATATGGACTAATTAATCTTCACTCCGGCCTCTCTGGGAGAGGGCCAGGGTGAGGGAACAAATTTTGGGACTCATCCCATTACCGCCCTGTCATTGGTCGCGATGACAGGATCTACAGTCAGCTACGTAAATGGCTATCAACCCATTCACATAGCTGGCTTTTTATTTTTTAATTTTGGAGAAACAACATGAGTGCAACATTTACTCTTGCTGCAGAACTTCGAGCTGACACGGGGAAGGGTGCGAGCCGCCGCCTGCGTCATGCCGGTAAGGTACCTGCAATTATCTATGGTGCGGGCAAAGAGCCTACCATGCTGGCCATCAGACATGATGACATTCTGCATTCGGTAGAAGACGAAGCGTTCTTCTCTCACATCCTGACTATTAATGTTAAAGACGGTGAAACCGAAAAAGTGATTATCAAGGATTTGCAGCGTCACCCGGCTAAAGTTCAGATTATGCACGCTGACTTTCAGCGTTTTGATGCCACTCAGTCTCTGCACGTGAATGTACCACTACACTTCATCAACGAAGAAGTTTGTGCAGGTGTTAAAGCCGGTGGTCTGATTGCTCACCTGATGACAGAAATTGAAGTTGCCTGTCTGGCAAAAGATTTACCAGAATACATTGAAGTCGATATGACTGATCTGGACACTGGTGAATCTATTCACATCACTGATCTGAAACTGCCTGAAGGTGTTACCAGTGTTGCTATGTCTCAGGGTGAAGGCCATGACCAGGCGATTGCTTCTATTCACACACCACGTGGTGATAAAGCTGAAGAAGAAGGCGAAGAAGAAGCTGCAGCTGCAGCTGACGAAAGCGAAGAAGAATAAGCTTCCGCTATAACACCACCAGGTGCTTTGTTATAAAGCTCCTGGTGGTATTTCTCATACCATAATCTTATTACCATGCCTAATAATACAATTCAGATCATTGCAGGCTTGGGTAACCCCGGTAACGAATACGAAAATACCCGCCATAATGCCGGCTTCTGGTTTATTGATCATTTAGTGTATCAATACAATTTATCTCTGAAAAAAGAAAGCAAGTTTTTTGCTGAAGCAGCCAAAGTTAATCTGGGTGCTGATAGCGTATGGTTAATTAAGCCTATGAATTTTATGAACCGCAGTGGTCAGTCCATAGCACGGCTGGCGCAGTTTTATAAAATCAAACCGGAACAGATCCTGGTTGTGCATGATGAACTTGATCTGTCGCCCGGTACGGCCAGATTAAAGCAGGGTGGTGGCCATGGCGGGCATAATGGCTTACGTGATACTATTAACCAGCTAGGCAGTAAAGATTTTTATCGCCTGCGCCTGGGGATCGGACACCCCGGCTCTAAGGAGCAGGTGGTTGGTTATGTACTGGGAAAAACGCCGGCCAGTGAAAAACAGCTGATAGAATCAGCAATCGATAAAACAATGGATGCTCTGGAGCTGATCATCAGCGGTGATATGCAAAAAGCTATGAACCAGCTACATGCAAAATAACTAATTCAGTCCCTTGCTTTATCCCTCTCCCCATGGGAGAGGGCCAGGGTGAGGGCACATACAAAACGAGATAAAACATGGGATTTAAATGTGGAATCGTTGGCCTGCCTAATGTAGGTAAATCAACTCTTTTCAATGCCTTGACCAAAGCCGGAATACAGGCCGAAAACTACCCGTTCTGTACCATAGAACCTAATGTGGGTATAGTACCCATGCCGGATCCGCGTCTAAATGCCCTGGCCGATATTGTCAAACCGGAACGGATAGTCCCGACTTCTATGGAATTTGTTGATATTGCCGGCCTGGTGGAAGGCGCTTCAAAAGGTGAAGGACTGGGTAATAAATTTCTGGCCAATATCCGGGAAACCGATGCCATTGCCCATGTGGTACGCTGTTTTGAAAATGATGATATCGTCCATGTCTCCGGAAAAATTGATCCCATTGATGATATTGAAATTATCAATACCGAACTGACTCTGGCGGATCTTGAAAGTGTGGAAAAAGCCCACCTTAAAGCCGTCAAAAATTCTAAAAGCGGCAATAAAGAAGCTCTGGCCCGAAAAAACCTGCTGGAAAAGATCAAAGATCATCTGGAAAAAGGTGAAACGGCAAGAACCCTGGATCTCAGTGATGATGAAAAAAAAGAAATCCGCGATCTGCAATTACTGACCTTAAAACCCACGGTTTACATTGCCAATGTCAATGAAGACGGTTTTGAAAACAACCCCTATCTGGAACAGGTTCAGGCTTATGCCGACAGGGAAGGCTCGGGTGTGGTCAGTGTATGCGCAGCCATTGAAGCTGAAATGGTGGAACTGGATGAAGAAGAACTTAAAGAATTCCTGGATGATCTGGGGCTGGAAGAACCGGGCTTAAACCGGGTGATTCGGGCAGGTTATAAACTGCTTAACCTGCAAACCTATTTTACCGCCGGAGTAAAAGAAGTTCGTGCCTGGACAATTCCAGTGGGCGCTACAGCACCAAAAGCCGCTGCTGTCATACACACTGATTTTGAGCGGGGCTTTATCCGTGCAGAAGTGATTGCCTACGATGATTTTATTAAATATCAGGGCGAAGCAGGAGCCAAAGAAAAAGGCAAGTTGCGCATAGAAGGCAAAGACTATGTCGTTCAGGATGGCGATGTTCTGCACTTCCGCTTTAATGTCTAAATAATCAGGCCCCTGGCTGACAATACAAAATATTAATACTTTTTGAAACTTGTTATTGTGTTGTTAGCGTTTATAGTTCAATATCTATAGTGTTTGGAGTCATTATGATTCAGGATGAATAATAAGCGCCTATAGATTATGAATAATACCCAGCCTCAAATTGATATGTTTTCCGGCCAGCAGTATAGCCAGAATACTAGCATTAACACTCCTCCCTGGTACCGCTCCCGCAGACTCCTTGTCTTTATGCTGGTATTTCTGATCAGTCTGGGTATCAGTCTCACTTATGTCTACGGCCGCCCTGCTGTTTATAAAAGTTATGCTACATTATTAACGGTAGCACCAACGGCAATTGATCGACAAAGTGATGATGCCGATATCCAGCATGTGGCAATACAGAAACAGCTGCTGACTGGAAATATGATATTAGAAGAAATCCTCCAGCGATTAAATCAGGTTAAATCTGAAATACTGTCACCAGATGAGCAGAAATTACTGAGCAGCTTAACGGTTTCAGATATTCGCAATATGCTGAATGTTCAGGCTGTTCCGGAAACCAACCTGGTAGAACTCTCTGCAGTCGGTAACTCTCCGAAGATTATCATGAACCTGGTTAATACCTGGATTGATGTATACCTGGAAAAAAGAGCAGAGGATATTCGACACACGACAGGAACAACAATAAAAGCATTACAGGAAGAACTGGCTGGACTGGAGCAGCAAATCGTTCTTAAAAGAGCAGACCTGGAACAATTTAGAAGTCATAATAATATAACGTCACTGGACCGAAAAAATGTATTTGAAAACCAGTCACTGGCACGATTTAAGGCATTAAATCATTCATTTAATCAGATGACTGAAGATAAAATCAGGGCTAAAGCTCACCTTGATGCGGTAAAAAAGGCAATCAGTGAAGGTAAAATTATTATACCGGATGAAGATAAGCGGGGCATGCAGGTCCTGGAGCTGCGTTTACAGAAACTTAAAGAAAAACTGGCTGCATTCGATCGAAAATATACCCGTAGTTACCTGGCTTTATATCCGAATATGAACGTACTGCCTGGGCAAATTAAAGAGCTAGAACGGGAAATTCGGCAAAAAAGAGATTATGGACAGGTTATTGTCCTGAATAATGCAGAACAGGAATATAATGCTGCCACACAGGCTCTGGAGGAAATAACCCGACAACTTGAGCTGCACAAACAGGAAGCCACAGAATTCAGCTCAAAATTTGCAGAATATGAGTCATTATTAAATGCTCTGGAAGGTTTGCAGAAACTACAGCGGCTTGCTAATGAAAGATTAGTACAGATTGAAGCTAAACAGGCAGAAAATTTTCCACAGGTTAAAGTGATTGAACGGGCATTTCTGGCTCATGAACCTATAAGGCCTGAATACACCAGAGATGCACTGATTTCTCTTGCCGGTTCATTTGTATTGGGCTTGTTTTTTGTCTGGATCATTGAATTTTTAACGAGAAAAGAGTCGGACACTCCCACTGTCTCTATTTCAGGGGTTAATATGTATAACACTCCGCCGGGTATTATCAATAATGTCAGGGACTCAGTAGCCTATAATTCTCCTCAAACACTGGAACAGGAAGAAATAAAAAGCCTTGAACAATCACTGCCTGAAGAACTGAGCAGTTCAGAAATTACTAATCTGCTGCAAACAGCGGATTTAAAGGGCCGGCAGATTATTGCATTATTGCTGAGCGGACTAAGTTTGCAGGAGATTGTAAACTTAAAGCAGGATGATATTAATTTTACAGAAAATACCATCACTGTAAGAGGAGCTGAAAACCGTACCGTGGTGCTGCAGCCGGCATTAAAACATTGGTTTAAACAGTCTGATATTATTCCTGCATGGAATAATGGCAAGGATTCAGTTACAGAGAAAACCCTTAAAGCAATTCTGACTTATAGTATTGTAGATGCAGGTATGGATCCTGAACGTATTACAGAAGACACACTCCTACATAGCTACATTATGTATCTGGTCAGGCAGGGGATTCGTCTTTCTGAACTAATATCTATTATCGGGGTAAGGGATCCAGTACTGTTAGCACAATATAGCCGCTATTCACCCGAACAAAAAGGACTGGCTGTATCTGACATCAACTTGCTTTACCCATCCTTATCAGAATATACGATATAAAGATCTGAAAAAACGGATCATCCAGTTGACAAATAATGGGGATAAAGTAAAATGTGCGCCTCTCTTCAGGAAGAAGAGATGATGGCTATGTAGCTCAGCTGGTTAGAGCACAGCATTCATAATGCTGGGGTCGGTGGTTCAAGTCCACTCATAGCTACCATATTCAGGAGAATGAATAATGCTCAAAGTAATTCAGAACATTATTCATTCCCTTTTTACTCTCTTAAGGCTGATATATCGATTGCGTATCGATTAAAAGTCAGTCAGAAAAAGAAAGTAAAAAAAATGAGAAAAGTGTTGACGTTCTGTAATCAGTGCGTATAATACACCACTCACTCAACGGTGTTCTGGCGAAAAAGTTCAGAAAACGGTTGATAAAACAACGACTTAAAAGCGAAGCGATAATTGAAGCGCAAGTTTTAAT
>JALUZF010000068.1 GCA_027012135.1 Gammaproteobacteria bacterium | reverse complement strand
TTTCTGTCCAGCCCTTTACTACCTGTTCATCCGATAAATCATACAGGTGTTTCAGGTAATGCAATCCTGCAATCAGACGGGTGCGTATGGCAGGAGCACCTTTAGTGGATACAAACAGAGCGCCCCACTCTTTATCAAGACTTTCCCAGTCTATGTGTTTTGATAACTTAATCAACTCATGATTTAAGTCCAGCATGTTTTCAAGACGCATCCTGAACAGGTCTTCCTGAGGTATTTTTGGCTGTTTTTTTGGCTTCATTTTGGTCTGGAAATTTGCAAGGTAATAAGGTTTATTTTACCAAAAACTTGCAAATTTAACACCCATAATTCAGAGATATTTCCTTATAAATCAATGCGCTATGCTTTATTCAAGGCGAACTATATAGCCTTCTTCACGAAGCCGGGCAACCATTCTACGGCTACCCATACTCTGACGGGAAACCTTAAATAATTCTGTCATACGTTGACGCAATAAAGCTTCTGTAGTGGGTAACGGCTTAATTGCCTGGCGTTTCCAGTCATAATAGCTGCCCCGGTGTACTGACATTACCCGGCATAAAACGGCAACCGGATAATGTGAGCTCTGTTCTTTGATAAACCGGTACTTTATCTCATTTCTTTCGCGAAGAAGGCACTGGCCTTTTTTAGGATTTCTTTTTCCATCTTAAGTTCACGATTTTCTTTTCTTAGCTGTAGCAGTTCATCCCGTTCTGACTGATTTAAAGTCTCTGTTGGAGAGCCCTGGGTGGATTGTTTTACCCACTTTCTCAAAGAGGTATGGTGTACATCCAGCTGTCGAGCTGCTTCACTGATACTGTATCCCTGCTCTGTAATTAAGGCTACAGCTTCTCGTTTAAAATCGTCTGTATAACGTTTTCTGAATTGGGTCTCTTTTGTCATATTTCACCTCTTCATGTAATTTTACATGCTTAACAAGGTGTACGGAAATATTAGACCACATCAGCCCCCCAGGTATTTTTGTTCCGCGTGTATGCAATGTTGAAAGCGATGGTTTTACACTCTTTGTGGCATTAGAGCAAAAAGACCTAACGCCAAGTGAACCCAATTCACCAAACACGCCCAATGCAGTCAATTGCTGTAGCGCTTCTTCCTGAACATATCTGGCAACCGCATCCGAACCACTACGAGTATAAGGATCAACGCCAATCTCAGATGCCCGAATTTCATAGTATGTTTCTGGATCAGAAATGACCAGAAAGTCAATACCAAACCCGGAAGGGGCTGTCCACTTCAGAGGATTCTGGTAAATATAACCATAGGTATTCAGACCTCCAGCCAGACCAATCGGATCGCTAGTGATATATCTGCCTAATGATGGGTCATAATACCGATGGTAGTTGTAATGTATTCCACCTTAAAACTATTTAACTTGCTCCTTCTGGTCACCAGATTTACCAGATATGATGAAACGAATCAGCCAACCTGCCCCAAAACCTAATAATGTTGACTGTAATATACAAAAAAAATAATACATCATCATATCTATAAAAGTTATAGAAAGTGGATGTGATATTACTTTCGGAAAGATTAAAGGCTCAATTAATGAGCGAATGGGTTCATGAACATCATTCCATATTGGCGCTACTGTTGCATAACTCGCTGAGTTTGTGTAAACATTAAGAAATATTATACTTAACAAATCAATAACTGATAATCCAATTCCCAAGATAATGGGAAGATTTTTTAAAATTACTCCAGTATTTATTACCAAGGCAAATTACTCCCATGATCATTTACTGCTCTGACAGGAGCATTTGGGTCTAGCTGTCTTGCTATCTCATTTTCATATTTAATGGCATCATCATATTTTTGTCTTATCCCAATATAACCATATTCTTCATATATATAGCCATGACCTAATTCATGTCCCAACAATCTCTCAGTTTGAGGGATAAATTTCTCACCACATGTATCTGTAAATTCAACACCAGAATTTGGATCAACTCTCATATACACAGTTGCCTTATTAGGTGGTGCACCCAAAAGTCTTTCAAGCAATGATCGCTTTCGTTGTTGTAAGTAAGTTGTTTCCCCACCTCCTGAATTAACATTAACAGGACCAACATCAACGGAATAGTCAGTTTTTTTATCAGCTTTCATTGCATCCATTATCCTGGATGCGGTTATTGATTTAGATCGAAGTGATTTAACATAGGACTCTGCATCTTGTGAATATCTGAAATCTAATCCCAATGGATCAATTCTGTTCAGTGGATTCCCACCAACGTAAGCGTATGTATTGAGCCCGCCCTCTAATCCAATCGGGTCACTGGTAATGTAACGCCCTAAACCCGGGTCATAATACCGATGGTAGTTGTAATGAAGGCCACTTTCTGCATCGAAGTACTGACCTGCGAACCTTAGATTATTAGTGATAGTTTCTGTCGTTATGACGGCCTCACCAAACGGCTTATAATTCGCCGCCCATACAATCTTCTGGTTCTGGTCTGTTATCTGTTGGGGTGTCCCCAGATGATCATTATGATAATAATAAACCTTTTGCCGTAAATTACCAGTGCCGCTACTGACAATGCGCATATTTAATTTATGGCTGTCCTGGATTACTTCTGTTTAATTTATGGCTGACCTTAATTACTTTCTATTGGTTTTCAAATACTTATTTCTTTTTATAAATAGTAAGCAATGTATCAATAAGCTCATTTAGTGATTTACTTGATGCTACTTTGTTACCCAAAACATACCCAATATATTTTGCTAAAATCTTTTTAAGATTTTCTTGGTTACAACAGATTTTTTTGGGCTCTTCAACTGACACTATATCATTATTGTCGACCAATAACTTTATAGAACATCCATCTGAGTCATAAGCTAAAAATGTTTGATTTCTAACATCAATAGGTTCTAAATCACATATAAGTTCCTCTTCAGACAAATAAACATTAACATCATTTCCATCAACAAGAATAATTGGTAATTTCATTAGAAGCGATCCCGAAATGATTTATCAGCTGGGCTTTTATCCCAAGGTCTGTGTCTCTTTATACTTTGTCCAGGCTTTGTGTTACCCTTTTTATCTATTACACGCCTATGATAGTGCGGCCACTTACCTGTTGGATGGGATTTCCAATTTGGGTTTCTGTTACCCCATGGAGCTAATCTAAATTTCTTAGGATCACGGAAATACTCTTTTCCATATTTCCAACTTTCATATCCGGATTTTCCACCTTTGATTATAGGAATAATACATTCCCAACAAACAGGTTCTAAACCTTTTTCTTGCTGAATTTGCCACTCTGGTTTTTGGTAACATCCATCACCTGAATCATTGTAATCTGGAATTGGACTTGATGGATAAGGAGAAAGGCCGTATGGATCAACTAGATTTAATGGATTTTGATAAACGTACCCATAAGTATTAAGTCCACCTTCTAATCCAATAGGGTCACTGGTGATGTAACGACCTAAATTTGGGTCATAATACCGAAAGTAGTTGTAATCTAATTATTGAATTTTTTTATAAATCTGCCTGAAATCTAAATTTGAAAATAGTTTGCAATCATCCATTAGACTTACTGATAAATTTTTCAAGTTATTCTCATTTACAATACCAGTC
>JALUZF010000067.1 GCA_027012135.1 Gammaproteobacteria bacterium | reverse complement strand
GTTGTACGTTGTTCCTCAATTGAAGTCTGGTTAATATCCACAACCTTAATATTAATAAAGCCGCACCGCTGCAGCCACTGGGTTAATGTAGGTACACTGGGCAGAAACCAGACATTACGCATTTTGGCATAACGATTATCCGGTACCAGAGCTTCTTTTTCTGCACCCTCTATAATGAGCGTTTCCAGAACCAGTTCACCGCCTTTACGCAGAGCACTTTTTAACTGTAATAAGTGATCAATCGGTGAACGGCGGTGATACAGTACCCCCATGGAAAATACCGTATCAAAACCATTTAAGTCCTTTGGCAATCCTTCTATTCCCATGGGCAGAAGATACACTGGATGGTCACCGGTAAAATGCTTAATAGCCTGAAACTTTACCCAGAATAACCAGGACGGGTCAATACCAATTACCAGTCGTGCACCCTCTCCATACATACGCCAGCAATGATAGCCATTGCCGCAGCCTACATCCAGAATTGAACGATTTTTCAATGGGGACAGGTGTTCCCTGATCCGCTGCCATTTCCAGTCTGAATGCCACTCCGTATCTATCAGCAGATCATTGATTTTATACGGACCTTTACGCCAGGGGGATAATTGCTTCAGACTTTGCTCAAGCTGAAGCATATCAATATTATCGCAGGTGATATGCAGATCATCTGAATTAAAATCAACACTAGCGGATTTACAGTCAGGCAGTTGTTCAAGTGCCTGCTGCCAGCGGGGATAGTCGCCATGAGTGTCTGCCGTTAGTGTTTTAAGCTGTTCCGGCAGAATCTGCGCCCAGGATTCCAGAGGAGTATCCTGCATGGCCGCATAAAGGGATGAGTATAAAAGATTTAAGTCCGGCATAAGTATTTATTTAACGGCAATAAGAGAGGCAAAGTTAAAACACTGAAACCACTGTTCTGTCTGTTTAAAACCAGCCTTTTGCAACCGGCTTTTATGCTGTTCCAGGGTTTCCGGCAGCAGGACATTTTCCAGTGCCTGGCGTTTCTGACTGATTTCCATATCGGTATAACCATTGGCTTTTTTAAAGAAGTGGTGCATTTCAATTAATAACTGCTGTTCCTGTTCATTCTGATAATTGAGTTTTTCACTTAAAATCAGAATACCGCCGGGTTGCATACCCTGATAGATTTTAGATAATAACTGCGCACGTTTTTGTGGTGCTATAAACTGCAGGGTAAAGTTCATGACTACAATGGAAGCATTACAGATATTAATATCATTAATATCTGCACATACAAAACTGATTTTCTGTTTAATCTCAGGGGGCAATAATTCATCCGCCTTATTGAGCATAGCCGGAGAATTATCCACGGCAATAATACTGACGGATGGATCATTAATGGCTTTAGCCATGGATAAAGACGAAGCACCCAGAGAACAGCCCAGATCATAGCAATAGCTGCCAGCCTGGTAAAATTCGGCCGCCAGTATGCCGGTCATGGCAACAATACTGGCATAACCGGGTACCGAGCGGTTAATCATATCAGGAAAAACACAGGCTACCCGTTCATCAAAATTAAAATCCACCAGTTTGTCCAGTGGCCGGGCGTATATTTTATCCCTTGTCATAACTCATCATACATAATTTTAAAAGCTGATTATAAGCTCGTGTTATAAAAGCTCGGCCCAGAGATCATGTTCGCTATTATCAATAATTTTAACATTAACAAAATCCCCTGGTTTCAGACCGGCCGTTTGATCAAATTCTGCATTTTCCAGAGCATCAATAAATACCAGGCCGTCCACTTCCGGAGCATCAGCGGCACTGCGTGCTACCACACCTTTTTCATCAATACTGTCAATCAGCACACGCATACTCTGGCCGATTTTTTTCTGCAGTTTGTTAAAGCTGATTTCAGCCTGCAGTTCCATTAAGCGTGACAGTCGCTGTTCTTTAACGTCTTCCGGCACCGGCTCAGCAATCTGGTTAGCTGCGGCGCCTTCTACAGCTGAATACTTGAATGCCCCAATCCGGTCAAACTGAATCTGTCGGGTAAACTCCAGCAGTTCTTCAAACTGGGCTTCGGTTTCTCCGGGAAAGCCGACAATAAAGGTGCTTCTTAAGGTAATATCCGGACAGATTTCGCGCCAGGAGGCAATACGCTGGAGCATATTTTCGGTATTGGCCGGGCGCTTCATGGCTTTTAGAATATCGGTATTGGCATGCTGCAGGGGGATGTCCAGATAAGGCAGAATCTTACCTTCGGCCATTAAAGGGATCACATCATCCACATGGGGATAAGGGTAAACATAGTGCATACGCACCCAGGCATCCAGCTCACCCAGGGCTGAGGCCAATTCCCTAAAACGGGTTTTTACCGGACGTCCCTGCCAGAAGCCGGTCTGGTATTTAACATCCACGCCATAAGCCGAGGTATCCTGAGATACTACCAGCAGTTCTTTAACCCCGGCATGCACCAGGTTTTCGGCTTCCTGCAGGACTTCACCCACAGGACGGCTGACCAGCCGACCTCTGAGCGAGGGAATAATACAGAAACTGCAGCTGTGATTACAGCCTTCTGATATTTTTAAATAGGCATAATGTCTCGGCGTTAATTTAATGCCACCTTCGGGGATCAGGCTGGTGTATGGATCGTGCTGCGGGGGAATATGCTCATGCACCGCTGCCATAACGTCTTCCAGGGCATGAGGGCCGGTGACGGCCAGAACATTGGGGTGAGTCTGTTTGACAATATCCCCTTTACCACCCAGACACCCGGTGACAATAACCTTGCCGTTTTCAGCCAGTGCTTCACCAATGGCATCCAGTGATTCTTCCACTGCGGCATCAATAAATCCGCAGGTATTGACCACGACCAGATCAGCATTCTGATAAGAATCACCAATATCATAACCTTCTGCCCGCAGGCGGGTAAGGATCTGCTCTGAATCCACCAGCGCCTTGGGACAGCCCAGGCTGATAAAACCGATTTTAGGAGCCGATAGTCCGGCCTGAGAATCTAATGACATACTGCCTCTGAACTTTATTCAATTTGAGGCGTCATTATAACAACTTTCTAAACTTTAGGCTTATGCTATTCTCCTGCCTAACAAACCATGACTCAGCTCAGATTTTATTTGTATCTTTTATAAAAAACTAACAAAGGAATAACAATGAACAAATTATTATTAACAGCAGCAGCAAGCACCCTGGTTCTAACAGCCTGTACCAATGAATACACGCCTACAGAACAGGCAAATGGTGAAGAAATTTTTAAGGCGGCCTGTATAAGCTGTCATAAGCCCATTGAAGGCAAGGATAATATTTATTACGAACTGAGTACCGATAACATGAATCAGGCATATATTGAAGCCAAAATTACCAAAGGCAGTTTAATGATGCCTAAATTCCCAAATCTGACAGGAGAAAATCTGACAGCGGTCAGTCAGTATGCTCTGGAACACTCGGCTGAGAAAAAATAACCGTCTATCCCACATTGCGGGGCCGTATCCTGCTGTCCCGTACCTTTCAGGTAAAATCACTTTTTAAGGCATTTCTTTAATCAGTTCAAAGTTTTTATTCTGATCCCTGTTTTAATTCCTTCCTGCCTTGCTAAAAAACCATTCTGGTTTATGCTTTAGTTAATTCTCAATAAA
>JALUZF010000066.1 GCA_027012135.1 Gammaproteobacteria bacterium | reverse complement strand
TTGCTCTTGCTCTTTCTCAGCGCTGAACGCTCAGCGCTGCTCTTAATGTTTTCTTAAGTAATTTTTGTTAGAGTATTAAAAGAAAAGGAGAGATGTAACCCTTATTTATAGAAGAAATTATGAAAATACTGGTTGTTGAAGATAATAAAGATATTTTAGCTAATTTACATGATTTTCTGACACTTAAAGGTTATGTTGTTGATTGTGCAGATAATGGGTTAACGGCTTTACACTTAATCAGTTCCCAGTCGTATGACCTCATCATACTTGATATTATGCTGCCTGGGGTGGATGGTTTGACCATTTGTGACAGTCTTAGAAATAATGCTCATCTTGATACCCCGGTCATTATGCTGACTGCGAAAGATGAAATTGAAGATAAACTCAAGGGTTTTGAAAGCGGGGCGGATGATTACCTGGTTAAGCCTTTTGATTTAAGTGAACTGCTGGTCAGGATTGAAGCGGTTTTACGAAGAACCAGTAAGAACAGTCAGCAGAAAATACTGCAGGTGGCTGACCTGGAATTTAATCTGGATACCATGTCGGTGACTCGGGCAGGGAAACCGGTCACTTTAAAACCTGCTTCCCTAAAATTGCTGAAAAAGTTGATGCAGGAATCCCCCTGCGTGGTAAAAAGAGAAACCCTGGAACAACTGCTCTGGGGTGACGATCTTCCGGATAAAGATAATCTTAAGGCGCATATTTATCTGTTGCGTAATAAAATAGACAAACCCTTTGCTAATAAATTACTGAAAACGGTTCATGGTATCGGTTATCAACTGCTGGATCAAAATCAGTGACTCTTTTAAAAAAACGCTTACAACAACAGTCAAAAAAACAGCATAGCTTACGTGCCAATATTAAAAACTCTTTTTTCAGACTGACGGCTGTAGTCAGTATTACCTTTGCCCTGGTTTCTGTCAGCCTGATCAACTTTACTGAATATAAATTATTTATTCCTCATCTTCAGCATGAATTTAAACTGATAATTCAGATAAATTCCATGCGAGACGGTTCTTTTGTTAATAAATATGAGGACTCGATATTTTACCGGGTTGATGATACTCATATGGATATATTGCCTCCGTACCTTAAAGGCCTGGATGTGGGCAGTCATGAGGTATTTCATAATGGCCAGGCATATCATGTACTGGTAAAAGAAGATGCTCATTACCGATACCTGTTTGAAATTAATCAAAGTGATTTTGAGCGAATGGAACGGGCAGTAATATTTATTATTATTATCGCCATGTTGTTAAGTTGGGGGGTTGCTGTGATTACTGGCCGTATACTGGCTAAGAAAATTATTGACCCTATTCAACTATTGTCTGAACGCATTAAGCATATTGATCAAAATGGCAGTGATACGCCTTTAAAAGAACAATATTCAGATGATGAAATAGGTGAATTATCCAGTCTTTTTGATAAATACAACCAGAAAATCCATGAGTTTCTGAAACGGGAAAAACTGTTTTCCAGTGATGTCAGTCATGAACTGCGTACACCCTTAATGGTTATTAGTAGCAGCTGTGAATTATTACTGGCACAGCAGGAAAAAAATACACCAGAATGCCGGCAATTGCAGAAAATAAAAACTGCTACGGATGAAATGAAAGAGTTGCTGTCGATTTTTCTGGCATTATCACGAAATTCAGATATTGATGCCAAACTGGTTTCTGTTGAATGTGTTCTTAATAAACAGTACCAGAAATTTCTGCCCATGGCTGAAGAGAAAGGACTGACACTTCAGGTACAGATTGATGAGCAACCCGAACAGCACTACTCTGAAGAATATCTGAATATTATTATAAGAAACCTTCTGGTTAATGCTATAAACTATACAAATTCAGGTTCTGTTAAAATGATATTGAATAATGACAGAGTCTCAGTATGTGATACCGGCCTGGGTATTCCGGATGACATCCGCTCAAAAGTATTTGATCCCTTTGTTCGATCTCAGAGCAGTCTGTTTGACGGTATGGGGCTGGGTTTATCTATTGTTCAGCGCATTTGTGAAAAAACCGGCTGGAAAATTCAACTGGATAGTGAAAAAAATAAAGGTACCTGTATCAGCATTATTTTTTCCTGAAACTATTGGTGTTTTACATTTTTTTGACTTCTGATTAACTCTGGTTTTACCCATCCTCTGATAACATAACGTTTTTAATTCTTTAAGAATAATAATGTTATGTTATCAGGTGTAAATTTTTTATCCCGCTATCTGAACCGTTATCAAAGCTATTTTCTACTTTATACTCTGTTTCTTTTAATATCCTTAATAACTCGTCTTGGCCTGACTATCTGGTCCTTCTCTGAAATTGATTTTTCCTTTTTAAATATTTTGTTAATCCTGCTGATTGGCTGGTTATATGATACGGTTTTCTTTCTTTATGCTTCAATACCCTTAATATTTGTATACTGGCTGGTACCTGAAAAAATGTGGCATAGCAGGATATTTAATGGATTAATAAAGCTGTGGTTTATAATAACCATTTTTATTCTTTGTTTTATTGTGATTTCCGAGTTTATTTTCTGGCATGAATTCCAGGTGCGTTTTAATTTTATATCAGTTGATTACCTGGTATATAGAAAAGAAGTTATGGATAATATTAATGAGTCTTATCCGGTATTGCTAATCCTTGGTCTAATGGTACCAGTAAGCCTGTTAATTGCGGCTGGTTTCAGGAAAGTGATTAATCAAACCTTAAATGTCAGCAGTAAAATAATACCAAGAACCGGAGTTTCGCTGGCTTTATTACTATTAACTTTCTTAGCTTATAACTTTATTGATCAGTCTCTGTTCCATAGTTTGAGCAATAATTATAACCGTCAATTAGCAGCCAATGGTCCCTACCAGTTTTTTGCAGCCTTTAGAAACAATCAACTCGATTATGATTACTTTTATAAACTAATCGATAAACAATTAGTTGATAAAGTAATCCGTGACAGCCTTGATAATCAATTTTCAAATTATCTATATCCCGATGAGTTGATGAATATTGGTCGATATATAAACAACCCTGGCACTGAAAAAAAACTTAATGTGATCCTTGTTTCAATAGAAAGTCTGAGTGCAAATTACCTTGGAGCCTATGGAAATAAAGAAAAGCTGACCCCGTTTATGGATAAGCTTTCACAGGAAAGTCTGTTTTTCACTGACTTTTATGCGACGGGTACACGAACAACTCGGGGCCTTGAAGCTATTACTCTGTCTATTCCTCCAACGCCGGGGCGTTCAATAGTTAAACGCATTGGTTCTGAAGGTGATATGTGGTCATTGGGTAATGTACTTAAAAGCAAGGGCTATCAGACCACTTTTATCTATGGTGGTCGAGGCTATTTTGATAATATGAACAGCTTTTTCCTAAAAAATGGTTATGATATTGTTGACCAGACAGATATACCGGATAAAGAAGTTAAATTCAGTAATGCCTGGGGAGTTTCTGATGAGGATTTATACGAAGAAACTATAAAACAGGCAGATAAAGCCGTTAAAAAAAATACCCCGTTTTTTTTCCATATAATGACAACATCTAATCATCGGCCTTATACTTATCCGGATAATAAAATTGATATTCCTTCCGGTGATGGTCGTGAAGGGGCAGTCAAATATACAGACTTTGCTCTTAAGCGCTTTATAAACCGGGTTAAAACCAGACCCTGGTTTAGAGATACTATTTTTGTTATTACGGCAGATCATTGTGCTGGAAGTGCGGGTAAAGTAGACTTGCCGGTCGGACGATACCACATCCCATTTATGATATATGGACCAGAACATATTCAACAAAATGTTATTACAAAACGTTATAGTCAGATTGATATTGCACCAACGATTCTTGGTATGTTAAATATGGATTATAACTCATGGTTTTTTGGTCAGGATATGTTAAAAAATAACGACAATAATAAGCAATTGGCCTTAATCAGTAATTATCAATATCTCGGGATGTATTTAAATAAACTGGTGACCATTTTAAAACCTAAAAAAGAGGTGGATCAATATTTAAGCCAAACAAAATCATCTTTTAAGTCTCCGGTACCATTATCCGAGCAACTAGCAGACATTAACAAAACCATTGCATATTACCAGACAGCAGCCTATCTTCTTAAAAATAAAATTAATTCCTGGTCCAGAAACCAGAAACAGTTAACACATAATAATTGAGGATAATACTGAAAGATAATCGACTCTGAATTTTACCTTTTTTTACCAAATTATTACCACCTTTATACCCCGGATGTTATAAACTAAATTTTTAAAAAATATAAAAATATTAGTATCTGGTGTTTATGTCAACTACAGCTCTGTCGACTTCAAATAATTCTTCTGAAATAGCTCCTTTTTCCTGGTGGAATTTCTGGAAATATTATTTGTTCTTTTTTTATTTTTCCGGTTTATATCAGATTATTATTGTGTCTTCTGCTACCGCAGGTGGAGTTGGTCTCCGTCAGTCAATTTATATGAGCTTTTTATGGCTTATCCCAATATTATTATTCCCCCGTTATAGTAAAGTTATTTCAGGTGTTACCGGCCTGGTTTTATGGGCTACGTCATTGGTGTCTATAGGCTATCTGGCATTATATGGTCAGGATTTTTCACAAAGTGTGTTGTTTATTATCTTTGAATCCAACTTCTCCGAATCCAGAGAATTTCTGGAATCTTATTTTAAGTTCTGGATGATACCGGCATTATTTGTTTATTCCTTTTTACCTTATTTGCTGTGGAAAAATTTAAAGCCACTATATGCAACGAAAAACCTTCGCTTCTCAATAGTACTTGTTCTTATTTTTATTGTGGGGTGGCCGAGCATTAATCGCTTAGTCTTTCATTCTATGCCTCTTGAACATGCTATTACAAAACAAATGGATCGTATGGAACCCGCTGCACCCTGGCATCTTGTTTTTGGTTATGTAAAATACCGGAAAACACTGACTGAAATTGAACGACATTTGCTGGCCAATAAAAATCTTTCACCGTTAAAGGGACTTATCGATAACAATGCAAATTCTGAAAACACTCTGATTCTGGTGATTGGCGAGTCAACGAACCGGCAGAGAATGAGTCTTTATGGTTACCAGAGGAAAACAACCCCCGGGCTGGATGCTTTAAAAAATGAACTTCTGGTGTTTGATAATGTTTATTCACCCCGGCCGTATACTATTGAAACTCTGGAACAGGTTCTTACTTTTGCCGATCAGAAAAATCCTGATTTATATTTAACTAAGCCCACACTTATAAACCTGATGAAACAGGCTGGGTATAAAACCTTCTGGATCACTAATC
Organism: Gammaproteobacteria bacterium; assembly: GCA_027012135.1. Lineage (GTDB taxonomy): Bacteria > Pseudomonadota > Gammaproteobacteria > GRL18 > GRL18 > JANELJ01. The sequence continues at coordinate 6,801 of JALUZF010000066.1, read as the reverse complement.
AGCAGACTCAGACTAAAAGAAATACCATGCTGACGACTTTTTCCAGGCAGGCGGATGAACAGATCTATCTGAACAATAATCGTATGCAGGATTCTAATCAATACGATGGTGTAGTTATAGAACCTTTCAAAAAAGTATTAAATGATTCAGCCAGAAAGAAATTTATCATAGTTCATTTACTGGGTACACACAGGAAATATCATTATCGCTTCCCGGAAGAGTTTACTGTTTTTAGAAGTAACCTGGACTTGCCTAAATGGCTGGATAATGATCAGGCAGAAGAATATAACGATTATGATAATGCCATTGTTTATAATGATTATGTGGTTTCCAGCTTAATTGATATTTTTAAAAAAACCGGAAAGAATGGTATGTTAGTCTATTTTTCAGATCATGGTGAAGAAGTCTATGATAATCCTGAAAAACTTTTTACTGGTCGTAATGAAGGGGCACCGACCAGTACCATGTATACAATCCCCTTTATTATCTGGCGCAGTGATTCCTGGGCAGAATCTAATGTAATTAATAATCCTGATGAAATAGTACACCGTCTCTATAGCACTTCTGATTTTATTTACACCTGGTCAGAACTGGCGGGTATCCGTTTTGATGACTTTGATGCGGGTAGAAGCCTTGTTGGTCAGAGCTTTAAATCTCATCCTGTCTGGATTGGGAACCCTGGTATTCCTTCTACCCTGAGAGATCTGCGTAAGCAGCCATTTCCAGATATAGAACTTAAGCAAAATACCAGTGTTTCAGGGCCGGAAAAAAATATAAATACCGATACGTATAAAATTTAATGGCTAAATTTACATTAGTTCAATGATTAGAAAATACTCATTAAGCATATACAGTCCGCTTAAAACCAGCACTACTCCGGCAATTACTTCAAAGGTTTTCTGGTAACTGGACAGTATTTTTAAGGATTCCAGCCAGCCCATACTCAAGGCACCCAGAATAATGGGTATGCTGCGTCCCAGGGCAAAGGCCAGTAATAAGGCAAAACCAAAACTGATAGAACCGATGGCGGCACTGGCCGTGAATGTAACCAGTAAGGCTGGTGTACAGAAGGGACATACCGCCACTGAAAATGGAATTGCCAGTAAAAAAGCGCCCCAGATCCCGGTAACTCGTTTACCCTTTACCCCAAACCAGGGTAGGCGAATATTAATAATACCAGCCCACATCAGCCCCATAATAATCAGCACCGGGCCCAGCAGCAGTCCCCATTGCCGACCCATAATACCCTGTACCCATTCACCGCCCATGGCAGCAGCGATACCCAGTACAACATGGGTCAGCAGCATACCAAAGACAAAGGCACTGCCCATTAAGACAGCACGGCGCGGTTCATGAGCTTTGGTCACATAAGCCAGCATGACCGGCACGGAAGCAAATGAAACCGGGTTAAAACTGAAAATCAGTCCGGCCATAAAAGACAGGCCAATGCCGGCCCAGCTTGCGGTATGCAGGGTTTCCTCCAGACTGTTGGCTGAGATATCCAGTTCCGGGATCAATAAATACACAGCCGTTCCCAGTAATAGAGCTGCAGTCAGGTAAGGACTGCCTTTAGCTGCTTTATTTAATAATTCTCCTGCATCTTCATGTACCCCTTTCCAGGAAGCAACAAACAGGGGGACTGAAAACAGAGTGGCAAACAGGAAGCCGGCCAGAACAGCAAAACCAATAGAGTTGACTGTGGCCGCCATGCCTGCTGTTACTACGACCAGCGGTAAAGTGCAGGCGGGCAGGGTAAGGCCCAGCTGCAGGGAAAAGGGCAGTGATTTTCCGCCGGGCAGTAATTTAAAAAACTCCAGGTGTGGTACGGGAATATAGGTGAACCTTGAGATAACATAAACCACTGCCATAACGGATAAAATAATACTTGGGGTATAACTGCCCCATTGCGGTGTTGCAAAGGTGACTACAGACAGAGTAAAAATACCGATTAACAGAAGTGTTCGGCTGAACCAGACCAGGAATAGATCATGCCAGGCTTTTGAATCACTGGATTGATTAATACGTACCGAAAACAGGGTGTGCGTGGCAATGGTGCAGGGCTCAAAAAAGGCCAGCAGTCCCAGTAAAGTAGCAGTCAGGAGTAATAAAGTAATCATAACTGTTCCCCTTCCATAGTCTGTAGTTGTTGTTCCAGCTCACCTCTGAGCTTTTTGGCACTGGGTAAACCGGCAAAAACCAGTTTGCCGTTAATGGCAATAGACGGTGTCGTCATCACACCCAGGCCCACAGCATAATCAATTTCTTCCAGAATATTGACTTCCCGCCACTGAATTTTATCACCACCCATGGCGTCGGTAATTTTGCATAATACCTCTTTGGCATGGCCGCATTTACCACAGCCGGGAGAGGAAAAAATTTCAATATTAATACTCATATTTTGCTCCTGAAGTGATTGCCCGTTTCTTGTTCACATAACAATACATTTACCGGGCAAAAGTAGGTTAGTTTAGTATGGAGTTGTAATTATCATAAAACCTGGAGTTAACTCCATGTCAAGAAAAAGTTTTAAAAAGGGAAGTGGAGGAATAAGAGTTTTATATGAGCCGGGGATTAATGCTATCAGGTATGGGATAAGTTAAAGCCTGTCTCCCCCTTTTAATAAGGGGGATTTAAGAGCAGAACAGCTATTGTATTGACACTATTTAATGGCTACTCTGGTCTGGCCCTTGCTGCTGGCTTCATCCAGGTGGATGTAAAGGCGGCCATTTTTGTATTCAGCATCGACGCTGTCTTTATCAATATTATCAGGCAGGATAAAGGAGCGGGAAATTTTACCGAAATAGCTGCTCAGATGATAATAATCTTCTTTTTTTACTTCTTTCTTCATTTTCCGTTCGGCACTGACCGTTAAAGTATTACCGCTAACGGAAATATCGATATCTTTTTTCTCTACACCGGGCAGATCAATTTCTATGGTATGCCGGTTTTCTTTATTTTTTGCCAGATTAATAAATGGCAGATGGCTGGCTACATTGGCCAGACTGGTTTTTGTTTTTTCAACGCCTTCTTTCAGACCTTCTTTAATATCTGAAGAAATGGTTTTAATGTCTTTAATAATATCCATCACACACCTCCTGCATATATTCTGTTTGTCTGCCTTAATGATTAATCATCAAGGCAGACAACAATAAAACTAACTTTCTGAGCAAACCTTAATCAGGCTGCTGTCAGAACAGGTATTACTTAATTTCAATTTTTTTAACCTGTTCTTCCTGTTTGGTTAGTTTGGGGACGGTAATTTCCAGAACCCCATTGCTGGATTCGGCATGAATATTTTCAGCATCAATGTCATCAGGTAAGGAGAACTTGCGTTCAAACCTGCCAAATGAACTTTCTACCTTATAGTAGTCTTCTTCTTTGGTTTCTTCCTTAGTTTTACGTTCACCTGAAATGGTCAGGACATTGTTATCAATGGCTATATTGATATCGTCTTTTTCAATACCGGGTAAATCAACATCAATGTGATAAGCAAATTCGCCTTCCCGGGTATTAACATCAGGTACGAAGGAAGAAACATTGAGTTGTGGAAACTCTCTAGCGGCTAAATCACTATTAAAAAAGTCATTAAAGGAATTAAGACTGCGAGAGATTTCTCTTAACTCTTTAAAAGGGTCATAACGTGTTAAAGTCATAGCACACCTCCTCAGTAGAATTTCAGTTTTTTATAAATTTCAATTTAAGCCATGTTCTTTCTATTAGGAGTTATATGATCGTATTTTCTGATTTCAAGACTCTTATTTAAATTTTTTTGATTTTTTTATGCCATCGCTTTACTGACATTATGGTGTAATACTTTGCTTGATATCCTGCAGATTTTTTATATCTTCACGCAATTGCTTCAGTTTTTTGTGGTAATCTTCAGCATCACCATAGTCAATAAACTGGTGTACCCGGTGGTGGGGATCGGGGGTGCGCTGAGCATGTTTTATCGGACACCAGTACTGTTCCGTGCGTGAACTGACTTCACGGACAAATTCAATGACACCGTTGCCGTACCCGCAATAGACACAGTTGATTTTTTCTATAATATTCAGATAAGCCAGATACTGTCGGTCGATAACAACGTATTTTTTCCTGTCAACCAGGGGGATACCATAAACCCTGAAACAGGTATGCTGGTAGAATGAAACCATTAAATCCAGCATGACAAAAGGAAAAAAAAGACTGTAAATAATCGGGGCAGTAAGAATATGCCCCAGGTGGGCGTTAATAAGGTATTTTAAAAGCCCGGTTTTTTCACGCTTCTGTAAAGCTTTGATGCTTTTTTCAAACTGAACCCTGCCTTCTTTAAGCGTGTAATGAAACAGCTCACGTTTTTCCTGAAGTATCTGATCCCAGGTCTGGGTAAGTTCATTTTCCAGTAACTTGAGTCGTTCAAGTATTTCATTAATATTAGGTGTCGGCATAGTTTAACCCCACAAATGTGTGAAATTAAACTATAAAGATTTTACCAGGGTATTACAAATCTATTTTTGAGCCTTTAACCGTTTAAATTTTAATATAAGTCCAGCCGTCCTGCAGGTGGTTAACAATTTCATTGATAACCGGACCATGGACTTCTACACCGTTGATCAGCTGGACATCGACGCCATTGGATTCCAGTCGTTGAATGGTGTTTCTACAGGCTACAAATTCAATGTTTTTGTGCTGCTGCATCATTTTCACAATACGGGCTTTATATGGGCTCTTGTCCTTGCGCAAAATATCCATACCGTTGGAATTAGCCAGAACCTGTATAACGCCGCTTTCTTCCAGTTTATCAAAGCGATCCAGTAAGGCCTCGGCCTTGGCCAGAGCCTTGTCAAACAGCTGTTTATCATTCTGGGCAAGATGAATAATAATCTTGTTATCCTGGGCTTTAACCGGCTGCAGTTTAATACCCAGTAACTCCTGCTGCTGGTGGGTGATGCTGCTTTGCTGAGAAACAGCATCGGCCTGGCTTTCAAGATATTCATGACCAAGCCAGCCTGAACTAATGCCCACCAGCAGCGTTACGGAAGCTGCAATACCGGCCGGGATAATAACCGGATTTTTTGTGTTATTGTGATGTACCGGAGCCCTGAGAGAGGCATAACTGGCACGTATCTGCATTTTCAGCTGTTGCAAATTGCGTACTTTATTGCGTAATTCACTGTCATCCTGTATGGCCGACTCAATTTCCTGAGCTTCTTTTTCGTCCAGTTCATTGTCGACATAGGCATTTAATAATTCATCTGAAATCGAAATGTTCATTGGTTCTACCAAAGTCCTTATAGGTGATGTAATCTAACGACTTTATTATTATAGCTCAGTTCATGCTGCATGGCCCGGCGGGCCCGGTTTAAACGGCTCATAACTGTACCGACAGGGATTTCAAGTACCTCTGATACCTGATTGTAGGACATCCCTTCCAGATCCACCAGGGCGATAACCTGACGCTGTCCCATGGGTAACTGGCTGACTGCATTGCGTACCTGGGTAACGGTACGTTCGCGTTCATGGATATTGGCCGGTGTTTCATTACTGGCAAAAAGCAGTTCATCAATATCTGTAAATTCTTTTTTACGACGTAAATAGTCCCGCCAGACATTATTTAAAATGGATATAACCCAGGCCTCCAGTACTTCCGGATTTTTGAGTTTGTTCAGGCTGATTATTGCCTTGGTCAATGTGTCCTGAACCAGATCGTCAGCCAGCATGGTATCGTGACACCATGAATAGGCAATGCGGAAAATCCGATCCCGACTGCTCTCAAGACGTTTTTCCAGTTGTTTATTCCTGAAACAGAAATTTAAAATTGACATATACCACCTACCACGGGAAATGTTTAGATATCGTTCAAGATTTTAGTCTTTAACTGTTTATACTCCGCCCTGTCAATCAGGCCTTTATCGAAAAGTTTTTTCGCCCGGGTGAGGCGTTCTTCGATTCCGGCTGTCTGTTTAACAGGAGCGGACATCCTGTGTTCCATGGTATTTTGTGTATATGTTCGATGGGTTTCTGGTTCGGGTGCTTCTGTATAACCCGGCTGGCAATCCAGTTTAACCTTAATTTCCCTTGGAATAGGGTCTTTTACAATACGGCTGTATTCTTTACAGCCGGGCTTTTTAATAACCAGCTTGCTTTTTACCATATAGGAAGAGCCTTCCCAATGCGGTTCAAAGATATTTTCACCTTCAAATTTCATTGGAGTAGTACCGACTTCCTTATCATCAACAACCACTCTGGCGCCCGGAGGATCAGTAATAATGGCAGACTGGCTGTCGATATTGACATAATCACTTAAAGTAGCGTTGGAGCAGCCTGAAAGTGTTCCGATGCCTGCCAGTAAAATGCTTCCCAGTAAAAAAACTCCCTTTGAAATTTTTCCGGTCGATAAAATGCTCATTCATTGTCCTTTGGTAAAATTTTTTATGGTTATTATGATTATTTTTTATAGTTATTATGTGGGGAATTATTATTATTTTTTGTCCAAACAGGATGCAGTTGTCCGGACTGTTAAATTACCCCCACTGTATTGTAGACGTAACAGGGTAATTAATTATTCCATAATTTCTGAAAAAATATGGATTATTTACTTATTGAATACAAAAGTGTTGAAAATACAACAGGATAGAATTAAGAATGCGTGGGCAGGATACCCACGCTTCGGGAAGTATACAGAAAACAGGGGGAAGTTAGGTCATTTCCCCCGGATAATCCGCAATTCCCGGATTCTTGCTCACCCCCAGTAATTTAGGATGATTAATTTTATCCAGTTTCAGGACATTATCCCTGCCCTTTTTAGCCAGGATATAATCA
>JALUZF010000065.1 GCA_027012135.1 Gammaproteobacteria bacterium | reverse complement strand
TCCGTAATCATGATAGGAAGCCAAAGGGTAAATTATCTGGTTGAGTACATGGTGGCGGATTTGTTTCATTGTAAGCCATTTGTTCCTGCCAATGAAGACCCGAAAGTTCCTGTTTACCTGTGTTACAGAAATTTTGATCACCTTGTGCCCAGTTGTTTCGGTGGCCAAGAAAATCCTTTATATCCAAGTAAGGAAATTCGACACGGTACGTATTATGTAGATGAGAATTTTGAATGGCAGTCTTTTGAATGGCAGGAAGGGAAAGATGATTCAGGCGTTGTGATCATCATTCGAGAAGCAGATAATGTTGAGTTGGCCGTTTTTGGTTTTTCCGGGCGTGCGACCAGTGCCATCGGCACGGCCTTGTTACAAAAATCCGAGCAATTTTGGCCGGACCCTGATGATGACCGCAATCAGACCGTGCTCTCAGGCGGAAAAGAAATCGGCATTTATCTCTGTCGTGTCAAAATAAGTAAAAACGCGGGAAAAAGGGATGACCGAGTTTGTGAAACTTTTGAAAATGACAGCGTTGAGATCATTCCATTGCATCACACAGTACTTGAAAAATTCCTTGCCAAAGGAAAAGATCGGGAAAAGTAATACCAATTTTGTTGTTAAAAAATCAAAGATTGGCAACGGGTTACAACCCATGAACAGTATAAACAAGAGCTGCACAGGGCACATGGCCGCAAGTACAGTTTCTGGAATAAATACAGAGATAATCCGGAGAAGGCCCAATGAGTGAGTACCAGTACTATGAGTTCCAGGCAGTTGACCGGCCCCTGACAGAGGAAGTGCAGCAGGGATTGCGCCGGATTTCTTCCCGTGCCCATATCACGCCCACCGGGTTTGTCAATGAGTACAACTATGGTGACCTCCATGCCGATCCGGAGAAATTGCTGGAAAAATATTTTGATGCCTTCTGTTACCTGGCCAACTGGGGCACCCGTCGACTCAAGTTCAAGATCCCGGCTGACCTGATCGACGGGAAATCGATCCGGGAGTATTGCCTTGAAGACATAATCAGCCTGCAGCGCAAAGGGGAATATTTTATTCTCTCTTTTGACTCGGAGAGCGAAGAATACGAATGGGAAGAGGGTGAGGGGTGGCTTTCCTCGATGATTTCTCTCCGGGAGGATCTTATCCGTGGTGATCTCCGTTGCCTCTACCTTGCCTGGTTGATTGGTGTCCAGCAGGAATGGGTTGAGCCTGATGAAGATGAGCCGCCGGTGCCGGACGGGCTTGGTGAACTGAGCGGCGCCCTGTCCACCTTTGTCAGTTTTATGCGGATTGATCCGGACCTGGTGACGGCTGCGGCCGGGGGCAGCGGTACAGGAGGAATACAATCCGCCGGGGAACAGGAGCTTATCCACTGGATTCGTGGCATGGATACAGCCGAGAAAGATGAGATTCTGCGCCGTTTCATTGTCGACCACGAGCCGCACCTGGCCAACAGGCTGTACCAGCGATTTCTCAAGGCACGCGCACTCGAGGATCATGAATCAACATCACAAAAGCGCCGCACTACCGGAGAACTGCTTGAGCAGGCTGAACTCAGAGCAGAAGAGCGAAAAAAGCGGGAAGCCGAAGAGCATGCGCGCAGGCAGGCCATTCTGAAAAAGCAACAGGCACAGGAAAGGAAAAAATATCTTGCCGGCCTGACCGGCAAAGAGGATGAAGTCTGGCGTCAGGTCAACAGCCTGATCAGTGGGAAACGGGCGGCGGATTATGACCGGGCCGTACAACTGCTGCTGGATCTCAAGGAACTGGCCAGGGGGAAGAGTGAGAAGACGATGTTTCAGACCGGGTTAACCGAACTGTGTCAGGAACATAGACGGAAATACAGCTTGATGAATCGTCTGCAAGAGGCTGGTCTCGTCCCATGAGAATCAAGGAACAGCACATGAGCACAGAACCTGAAAACATCTGTTGGGATTGCCATGCGTTCCGGCCTGTTTCCTTTGCCGCGGGAAAAGAAATGGGAATCTGCCTGCTGGACCCGGTTTTTGACCCGTATCTCGACGAGATTATTGAACGGGACAGCTTTGATAACTGTGGTCAGTTGGTTCGGGAAAAAATGTTTTCAGGGGAGAAGAAGGCCTGTTCCCTTTATGATGAGATTGATTACCTGGAGGAGCCCCCGGAGACACTTGATCTTATGCTGGAATTTGACGGGGTGCCGATAGAACAACTTCAACTGCAGGATAATGATGTTGAAAAGACAGGCTTTTCTTTTCAAGACCACTCTTTTGCCTGGCTGCTGAATCATGATACAGAGTTGCGGGAATTGCGCAACCGTTTTGAGGGAAAATCTCCTGATGAACGCCGCATGGCAGCCGACTTTGAATATCACTCCTCGCTGGCAGAGCGGTTGATCAATGAAGCCCGGGAAAAGGACACCCCACAGAATAGTCCGCCCGGTGAAGTAGTTGCCCTGGCCATTGATCCTGGCTACGCACCCGCCCTTTTAACCGTGGGCACCCATGAGATCCTGCTGGGAAGGATAGAAGAGGGGCTTGAGCTTCTGCTTTCCCTGGTTGACCTGCCCGGCGATACGAAAGACCTGCATGTCATCATTGATAAAGCCGGCAGGTTTCTCCTCGACCAGTTGGATTCTTCCAGAGCCTTGGCACTGTATGAAAAGGCTGCGAAACTCTATCCGGATGAGCAGTTGTTTCAGGCAGGGATTGCGGCCTGCTCCCCAGGGGAGATAAAATAGCCCTGTCCGTATCAATACAAGAACCCCAGAAGGTACAGGGGGATCCTCTGTTCCGTACCGATCAGGATGTCATCCAGGAGCAGGAAGGAATTCTTTTGCCCCTTGATCTGTTTTGTACTTTTATTTCTGCCGCCGATTTCGAACAGGAAGTCCCGGCATTGAAGGTCTCCGATTTTTGAATAGGCCGGTTTCAGGTTACTGTTTTCCAGGCAGGTCAGGGCAAAGAGTTCTCGAACAGCCCCCTTGTCAATGCCCTTGCCGAGCTCATGTTCCATTGCATAGAACAGGTTTGTATTGTTTAAAAAAACCTTTTCCGCATTCCGCATCAGGGCATGTCCGGTTTTGTCAATGAGCAGAAATCGAAGCAGCCCGCTGTCCCGAAGCATTTCAAGGTACCTTGTCACATCACTGTGATCTTTCTTTAAGCTCTTGGCAATTCTGTTGACGTTAATTGATGACGGAGAGGATGAATAAATAAAATTCAGGATTGTCTTGAACACGGGAATGGTGCTGGATTTAATCCTGTAATAGGATGGAATGTCTATATAAATACCTTTTTCAATAATCCCGATCAATGCTTGGTGGATGTCATCATGGTTATTATAGGTATTGAAGAGAGGATAGTAACCAATCTGCAGGTATTCATTGAACCAGCCGATCAGCTTTGGTGTTGATGCAACTTCAGTGGCAATATTCATCCCGTTTTCGACAATTTCATCCAATGAAATAATGGGAAATTTCTGCCCGGTTTTTATCTCCAGAAATTCTCGAAAGGACATACCCGGCATATGTTTGAGAATTGCCCGGCGGGATAAATCATATTTTTCTCTGATCAGGTCAATGCTGGAACTTCCCGAAAATATGATTTTCAGCTTTTTATACTTATCAAAAATATTTTTTAGTTCCTGCCCCCAGTTTGGATATTTGTGGATTTCGTCGATACATAAC
>JALUZF010000064.1 GCA_027012135.1 Gammaproteobacteria bacterium | reverse complement strand
CCTCCTCTTGCCGTCAAAATGACAGAAGGCGTTGGCAATGGCCGGGGCCGTTGGAATGGAGCCGATTTCACCCACCCCCTTGGCGCCGAACGGGCCTTCCGGATCATCGGATTCAACCCCGATAACCTCGATTTCAGGCAGGTCATTGATTCTGGGCAGGCCAAGGGCCCGGTACTTGCCCGAGCGCAGGTAACCGTCTTCAAGGGGAAGCTTTTCGCTGAGGGCATAGCCCACGCCCATGGCCACGCCGCCTTCGATCTGGCCTTCAAAGAGCTTGGGATTAAGGATCTTGCCCGCGTCATGGGCGGCAATGATCTTTGTCAGGTTGCCCTCCTCATCAAGGATGGCAAGGTTGGTCGCGTACCCATAGGAAATATGGGAGATGATCTTGCCCGGCTCGCCCTCTGCCTGGGTGTAATCACAGAGATATTCACCTTCGTATACCCTGCCCGCAAGCTCGGCAAGGGATTGTTCTTTAAGGTCTTTTTTCAGCGCTTTCGCGGCGTCGAGGATGGCCCGGCCAAGGAGCAGGGTACCCCGGCTGGCCGTGGTCGGGCCGCCGACGGCCCCAGAGGCAGTGGTGACAAAGGGAGTGATCAGGTCAAGGTCCTCAATGCCGGTGGCCTCGCAGAGAACTTGGCGGGCAATGGTGTGGACGCCCTGGCCCATTTCGGTCCAGCCATGGTGGAGGACTATCCTGCCGCCCTCGTGAATCTCGATCTTGACCCGGCTGAGTTCCGGAAGACCATTGCCCAGGCCGCAGTTTTTAACCGCGCAGGCCAACCCTTTATAGGTGGCCTTGTCATAGGCATCCTTAACGGCGAGCAGGGTCTCTTTCAAACCGACACTTGCGGTCAGCACCTGGCCGGGGGCAAGCATGGAGCCGATATCAAGTCCATTGTCATAGCGGAATTGCCACGGGTCAAATCCCCCTTTTTCACACAGTTTGTCGATCAACCCTTCCAGGGCGAAACAGGCCTGGTTGACGCCGAACCCGCGCATGGCACCGCAGGGGATATTGTTGGTATAGACGGAACGGGCCTCGATATCCACGGCCGGGAAATGATAGCCGCCCGAGGCATGGGTTCCGGCCCGGTCCATGACCGGACCGCCCACCGAGGCATAGGCGCCGGTATCGCCGAGGATACGGGCATAGAGGCCGGTGAGTTTTCCGTTGTCGTCGCAGCCGATTTCATATTCCAGGATGGTTGGATGCCGCTTGGGATGCATGCGGATGGACTCGGGCCGGGAAAGCTTGTATTTAACCGGCGTCTTCAGAAGATAGCAGGCCAGGGCGGCATGCCCCTGCACGGTCATATCTTCCTTGCCGCCAAAGGCGCCGCCGCAGTCAATGACCTCGACTTCGACCTGTTCTTCGGTAAGGGCAAGCTGGTGGGCGATTTCATCCCGTTCCCGGTATGGTCCCTGGGACTGGGTAAAGACCTTGATGCCGTCTCCTTTGGGGATGACCACGCAGCATTCCGTTTCCAGAAATCCGTGGTCAATGGTGGGAGTGGTGAAGGTGCCCCGGGCCGTGTGGGCAGAGGTCTGCAAAAGTTTTTTGGCCTCACCCCGTTTGATTATTTTTTCACCAAGCAGGTTCCCGTTTTCATGCACCTTGATCGGGCTGGTCAGCGCCTTGCGCATGTCAACAAGCGGCTCAAGCACCTCATACTCCACTTTGATCAACTCCACGGCGGCCCGGGCCTGGGCCTCGGTTTCCGCAACCACCGAGGCCAGCACGTCACCGATATAGCGGGTGATTTCACCCTCTTTGATCATCAGGGGCCAGTCCTCGACAATCAGACCGGAGTTGCGCTGCCCTGGAATGTCTTCGGCCAGCAGCACCCTTTTCACCCCCTCGGCCTTCTCCGCACCGCTGGTGTCGATGCGAACCACGCGGGCGCGCGGATGGTCGGAAAATTTAAGGGCGCCAAAGAGCATGCCGTCAAAACGGAGATCATCGACAAAGGGTTTCCGGCCAATGGCCCGGTCCACGGCCTTGAACTTGGGGCTGGAGATACCGATACCGGCACCCTGTTCCATGGGAGTGTCCCGGCCCTCCTGCAGGGCTCGCGCCGCCTCTATCACTGCGTCCACGATCTTTACATAGCCGGTACAGCGGCAGAGATGAAAACGGAGCGCCTTTTTAACCTCTTCCCTGGTGGGATCAGGATTTTCGGCCAGCAGGATTTTTGTTCTGGTTAAAAAACCGGGCGTGCAGAAGCCGCACTGCACCGCTCCCTTGGCGACAAAGGCACGGCCCAGGGTTTGCAGCAGCGATTCGGGCACTCCCTCCAGGGTGACCACCTCTTTACCGGCCACCTTTTTCATGGGCGTGGCACAGGCCAGCGTTGCCCTGCCGTCCACTTCGACCAGGCAGGCGCCGCAGACGGCCTGGCCGGAACAGCCATCCTTGGCCGCTGTCAGGTTTTTATCGTTACGCAGCCAGGAGAGCAACGAAGTGGATTCGTCGCCGTCAAACCGTGTCTTTACCCCGTTGAGCGTCAGTTCGATCATGGTCTGTTGTCCGTCATAGTTGTAATATGAAAAATATGAAAAACATTGGTTTCCAGGGGCGTGCCATGCCGGTTACAATACACGGGCGGTGGCCTTGTCCAGTAGACTCTGTAAAACGTCGGCTGAATTCTGGATTTTAGAGAGGAAGATCATGGCCGCAATAATGTAGGGCTTGTAACTGGCCTCTTTGTATTGCTCCACCCGGTAGCGGTCAAAGACGGATGCCTCGACCTCGCCGTTTTCGCAGGAGACGCCGGTAATATCAGCGGGCAGACAATGCATGTACAGGGCTGAGCCGTTGTGGGTCGTGGCCATCAACTCTTCGGTGCAGGTCCAGTCCATGTGCTTTTTATTTTCGGCAAGCAGTTCCTGTTCCAAGGCCTTGATACCGTCCATGTCACCCTTGCCGAAGAGATCGGTCCGTTTTTCCATGGCCGCATAGGGTGCCCAGCTTTTCGGGTAGACGATATCGGCGCCGGCAAAGGCCTCTGCCATGGAGCCTGATTTGTGAAACGAGCCCCCGGATTCGGCCGCCTGCCGGGCGGCAACCTCCTCAACCTCAGGCATGACCTCGTATCCCTCCGGGTGGGCCAGCACCACGTTCATGCCGAACCTGGTCATCAGACCGATAATGCCCTGGGGGACGGAGAGCGGCTTGCCGTAGGAGGGTGAATAGGCCCAGGTCATGGCGATTTTTTTACCGGCCAGGTTCTCAACGCCGCCAAAATAGTTGATAATATGCAGCATGTCAGACATGGACTGGGTGGGATGGTCGATATCGCACTGCAGGTTGACCAAGGTCGGCCGCTGCTCGAGCACGCCTTCGTTATGGCCGGCCTGCACCGCCCTGGCCACATTGCGCATATAGGTGTTGCCCTTGCCGATATACATATCATCCCGAATGCCGATGACATCGGCCATGAACGAGATCATGTTGGCGGTTTCACGCACGGTTTCGCCATGGGTGATCTGGGATTTACCCTCGTCCAGGTCCTGCACCTCAAGGCCGAGCAGGTTGCAGGCGCTGGTAAAACTGAACCGGGTGCGGGTGGAGTTGTCCCTGAACAGGGAAACGCCAAGTCCTGAATCAAACACCCGGCTGGAGATGTTTTGCTCGCGCATGCCGCGCAGGATTTCGGCAACCGTAAAGG
>JALUZF010000063.1 GCA_027012135.1 Gammaproteobacteria bacterium | reverse complement strand
GAGCCATTGTGTATTTACTCATCTGATATTGGTCAGAAACTGCAGGTCCGTTCGCGTCTGGAGCAGGCTCTGGTACATGCTCTGGAAAGAGGGGAATTCAAGGTCTTTTATCAGCCCCAGGTTAATGCCCATGATGGTCATATTGTCGGTGTTGAAGCGCTGTTGAGATGGGAAAGTCCAAAACTGGGCTGGGTCGGACCAGACACCTTTATTCCGGTTGCCGAGCATGTCGGGCTGATTAATATTATTGGTCAGTGGGTGCTGGAAACCGCCTGTCAGCAGCTTAGGAGCTGGACAGATGAAGGGTTTGGACCCTTACGTCTGGCAGTTAATGTATCACCATTGCAGTTTATTGTACCCGGCCTGGCTGACAGCATTCGGCGTATTGTGGAGCAAACGGGTATTAAGCCCTCTCAGCTGGAACTGGAAATTACGGAAAGTTCGCTGATGCATGATATGGATAATGCCATACAGGTCATGCAGGAGATAAAACAGCAGGGTATGGAGCTGGCCATTGATGATTTCGGCACCGGTTATTCCTCCCTCAGCAGCCTGCGCAATTTCCCCCTGAACCGGCTTAAAATCGATCAGTCCTTTACCCGGGAAATAGGCAAAAATGCAGATGCCACAGAAATTACCCTGGCCATTCTTGCGATGGGTAAACAGCTCGGTTTGAGTGTCATAGCCGAAGGAATTGAAACTGTTGAACAGGCTCGTTTTCTACGCCAGCAGGGCTGTGATGAATTTCAGGGGTATTTATACAGCAGGGCATTGTCTGCGGAAAGTTTATTGCCGTTATTACGTGACGGAATTACTATTCAGGACAGTGATTCTTAAATCGTGTGCATTCATTTATTGATGCATCCTAAATAATAATATTTTCATTGTGAATTGATTTAATGAATCAGACCAGTAAACTCATCAAGGTTTTTATTACTATAAAGTATTATCGGTAAAATACTAAGATGTACTTTTAAAACGGTTTATCATATATTATGCGGGCAGGAATGCCCGCACTTCCAGGGTCGTGATACTGTCAGCTGCTGGATTTGCTGGCCGGGCTTACAAATTTGAACGGCTGTTCAAGAGCCTTAATCACTTTCTCATCCCGTTTATAGACATCTCTGAAGAAATACACCTGATCCTGTTCACCCATTCGGGCCGTAAAATACAGCAGCAGAATCGGTACCGGTTGTTTCAGATTGACCCTCTGGGTTTTCCTGCTGTCGAGAATTTTTTTAAAGCTCTCCTGGTTCCATTTTTGCGGGTCTTTTAATAATAATTCCACCAGTTCAAAGGGCTTCTGTACCCGGACACAGCCGGAGCTGAAGGCTCGTTCAGCACGGTTAAATTTACTTTTGCTGGGGGTATCGTGCAGATACACCATGTGCTTGTTCGGGAACATAATTTTAACCCGTCCAAGGGCATTGTTCGGCCCCGGATCCTGGCGGATCATATAGGGAAAGGTTCGGGTTGTGACCGTGGACCAGTTTATACTGTTGGGATCAATGGTTTTACCATTGCGGTCAATAATACGCATATTCTTTTGCTTTAAATAACCACGGTCTTTTTTCAGTTTTGGCAAAACGTCCTTGCGCAGAATAGTGGGCGGCACGGTCCAGGTTGGATTAAATTCGACATAGGTAATTTCATCACGAAACACTGGAGTTCTTCGATAACGGGTTCCGACCTGTGCTTTTGAATGCCAGAAGACTTTATTATTTTTGGCATAATAAACCTGGAAACCGGCAATATTAACCACCACAAATTCATCACCCAGATTATCATTAACCCAGCGAATACGTTCCAGGTTAGCCAGGATCTGTTTGATCCGCCGGGCTACAGGAATATTCATCTGTTCCAGGGTGCCCTTGCCGATAACCCCGTCATCTTCCAGACCATGACGATGTTGAAAAGATTTAACGGTATTTTCAATTTCAGGGGTATAAAGCGGTTTATCGTCACTGGAGTTATCGGTTTTTAAATCGCCGACTATTTTCAGATGGGCGATGATCAGCGGCACTCTGGGATCGGACATGCCGGGTTTAATAGTCTGGCCGGCAGGTATGGGCTGCCATCCACCCTGAGCTTCTATGGCACGATAACGAGCCAGAGCATCGATCAGTCCCTGGTAAACAGGCCCGATATTGCTTATTTTTTCCAGCTGCTGCTGCAGCTTGTCACTGGAACGAAGGGCATAATGCAGTTTGGCTACCTGATCGGCAGAAGTAAATGCCCGTCTGACATTCCAGTCTGGATCCAGAGTGGACGGCACGACCTTGCCGAATTTTAAATGGTAAGCCAGTCTGACCAGGGCATCGGTCAGAAGTATGTCCAGTTCTGCTTTTTCCCGGTCTGATTTAAACATTTTATCCAGTCGGGTCTTAAGTTCATTTTGCAGATAATCTTCTGGAGATAGCCCCAGCTTATAGCTGTCATTAATATGCTTTAATAAAACTTTAATTTTACCCTTGTCATTCCAGGTCGGCTGATAGTCATTGTACTGATAAAAATTACGGACAATTTCAGGTACGCCCAGCTTAATACCGGAAACTATCAGTTCACCATTAACAGGATTTTGCACCAGATGTTTAATGTCATCGGAAACAGCAGCCATGGATACGGAAGAGGCAAACAGTATAAGCAGGGACAGCAAAAAGCTCAGAAAAGGGTTTAAAGCTTTAAATTTCATGCATGAATCTCAATATTTACTATAAATGTGAAGTATAGCCCGCATTTTTGGGCAAATGGATTGTCTAAAGGTTATTATAGTCACTATAATGATAAATAAACGGTAAATAAATGATAACACATCAAAATACTATAACAGATAATCACTCTATGCAGTCTTCGGCACGGAAGACGCAATGTGAAACCGTTTCCGTTTCACACGCCAGACGTCGACTGGTTTCCGGTTTACTGGCCATGCCCTTATCTATGGCTATGCCTGCTGCCGTAATGGCTAAAGCGGCATCGTCTAACACTGTATCATCAAAAATGGGGGCTGTACTGGGACAAAAAAGAGAACTGTCGTTTTACCATACCCATACCGGTAAAAATCTGGCCATTGAATATTATAATGGCCATACTTATTCAGACTCTGCTCTGGATGAAATTAATCGTTTTTTATGTGATTTTCGTACCGAAGAAATTCATCCAATTGATAAAAACCTGCTGGATGCGCTGTTTGTATTACAGCAGAAAAGCGGCATTGAAAATGACTTTGAGATAATATCGGCTTACCGCTCCCCAAAAACCAATGCCCTGTTGCGCAAAAAAAGTTCCGGGGTCGCCAAACGCAGCCTGCATATGCAGGGTAAGGCCATTGATATTCGACTTAAAGGTTATAATACCCGCCGCCTGCGTGAACTGGCTATGGCCATGAAAGTCGGTGGTGTCGGTTATTACCGGCGTTCAGACTTTATTCATATGGATACCGGCCGGGTTCGTTACTGGTGATCCAGTTCCAGTAAGGGATACAGCTGAGTCTCAAAGTTGGCTTCCGTCAGAGTACTTTTTACATGCTGATAAATCAGCCGGGCTTCATCGCTGTGCGTGGTGATTTCAATCAGCATTTTCTGCTTAAAACCGGACACCTGTTCACTGATGTCCCCCAGCATCCGGGTATGGGCCTGTATGGAGAATCCCATAAATTCCAGTTCCCGGTCAGGGAAGGTCAGCAGGCAGTCGGTTATGGAATCATACAGTTCATTATCTGTGATCAGTCTTAAAATACACTTTTGCATACCAGCCTCTCCCTCAGGAATATTTGCCGAAACGTTTAAAAATAATGGGTAATATCAGCAGGGTTAAAAGTGTTGAGCTGATCAATCCGCCAATTACCACAATGGCCAGAGGGCGCTGTATTTCAGAGCCGGGGCCGGTGGCAAATACCAGCGGCACCAGACCTAAAGCGGCAATGGATGCCGTCATCAGAACCGGACGCAGCCGCCGCAGAGCACCTTCCATGACCACCTGTGACAGGGTCAGACCTTTAGCCAGTAACTGGTTAAAATAGGTGATCATGACCACGCCGTTCAGTACTGCAATACCCAGCAGGGCAATAAAGCCGACAGAAGCCGGTACCGACAGATATTCACCGGTCAGCCATAAGGCGACAATGCCGCCGATCAGGGCAAAGGGTACATTAATTAATACCATCAGTGCCTGGGGTATGGAGCCGAAGGTACTGAACAGGATCAGGAAGATCAGTACCAGAGCAACGGGTACTACAATGGCCAGCTTTTGTGCAGCGCGTTGCTGGTTTTCAAACTTACCGCCCCATTCAAAATAATAACCGGCTGGTATGTTCAAATTTTTGGCCCTGGCTTTGGCTTCTTCAACAAAGCCGACCAGATCCCGGCCGCTGACATTGGCCACCACCACAGAGAAACGTTTGCTCTGTTCTCGTTTAATGGATACCGGCCCTTCCGTTGATTTTGCGTCCACCAGCTGACTGAGCATTACGGTTTTCATGCCTCCTGGTGTATTCACAGTAACCGGCTGCTGCAGCATTTCCAGGCTGGATGCCTTGTAGGATTCAGGGGCACGCAGCATCAGGGGAATACGGCGGATACCTTCATAAATAATGCCGGTTTCCAGACCGTTGATCTGGGCTCTTAATATGGCCTCAACCTGATCCACACTCAGTCCCAGACGGCCGGCCATATCCCGGTTAACCTTAAGTTGCAGATAACGCAGACCCTCGTTCATCTGGGTATAAACATCCTCGGCACCGGGAATGGTTTTAACCATACTGACCATCTGCCGGGCCACATGGTTCAGTTCTTCCGGGTTGTTACCGAATATTTTAATCGCCAGATCACCGCGGGCTCCGGTGAGCATTTCATCCACCCGCATCTGAATGGGCTGGGTAAAGGCATAGTTAATACCGGGAAAGCGGGTTTCCAGTACCTCACGAATCGCCGCTATCAGTTCCTCCTTGCTCTGCATACGCCATTGTTCGGCAGGTTTGAGCATCAGGAAGGTATCGGTGTCATTAAGTCCCATGGGGTCCATGCCGATTTCGTCCGAACCCACCCGGGCTACCATACGGCTAACTTCAGGCACTTTTTCCAGAATGGCTTTCTGGATATTCATATCCATCTGAGTGGATTCTTTTAAACTGATGGACGGTGTTTTTTCTATCTGCATCACAATATAACCTTCATCCATCTGCGGGATAAAGGTTTTGCCCACCAGAGTATAAATAAACCCGGCAAAGACCAGGGCAATCACGGCACCGGTCACGATAATTTTGTCATTTTTCAGGCTCCATTGTAAAACCGGCTGGTAAATGGCCAGCAGTTTTCGGATAAGCCAGGGTTCCTGGTGTGAAGGTTTACCCAGGATAAAGGAGGCAAGAATCGGGATAATGGTCAGGGACAATACCAGTGAACCGCCCAGGGCAAAAATAATGGTCAGCGCTACGGGGACAAACAGTTTGCCTTCCAGACCTTCCAGGGTCAGCAGCGGCAGAAAGACCGTCATAATAATTAAAATACCGGAAATCACCGGTGTTGAGACTTCCTTAAGTGCCCGGAAAATAATATGCATTTTAGGCAATTGCCCCTGAGGTTTGTGAGCATCCTTTTCCTGGTGGGAAACAATATTTTCAACCACCACCACGGCGGCATCCACCAGCATACCTACGGCAATGGCCAGACCGCCCAGAGACATCAGGTTGGCCGATAAACCGTACCAGCGCATTAAGATAAAGGTCATTAAAGCAGACAGAGGCAGGATCAGGGCAACGGCGATGGCCGCCCGGATATTACCCAGAAATAAAAGCAGCACCATTAATACCAGTACCACGGCTTCAATCAGGGATTTGGATACTCCGTAAATAGCGGTATTGACCAGATCGCTGCGGTTATAAAATACTGATACAGAAATGCCCTCAGGAAAGGCTGGCTGCAGTTCATTCAGACGTTTTTCAATACCGGTAATGACTTGCCGGGCATTAGCACCTTTAAGTGCCATGACCAGTCCCTCAACCACTTCTTCCTTGCCGTTCTGAGTAACGGCACCGTTACGATACAGGGAGTCGATTTCCACAGTGGCCAGATCCTTAATGGTAATGGCTACATTGTTTTTATATTCCACTACAATGTTCTGAATATCTTCAATACCGGTTAAATTACCCTGAGTTCTGACCAGCAGGACTTCTTCTCCCTGGTTTAAGCGTCCGGCACCGTCATTTTTATTATTTTCCCGTAAGGCGTCAATCAGCTCATCAATACTGATCTGATAGGTCTGCAGTTTCTGATAATCCGGCTTAACCACAAAAGTGCGCACATAACCGCCCAGAACATTAACATCGGCCACACCGGGAACTGAGCGCAGAGCAGGGCGGATCACCCAGTCCAGCAGATCGCGTTTTTGCATATTGTTCATGATGCTGCCTTCTATGGTAAACATAAAGACATCACTCAGCGGTGTGGACAGAGGCGCCATACCGCCGGTGACGCCTTCAGGCAGATCCATATTATTCAGCCGTTCGGAAACCAGTTGCCGGGCCCAGTAAATGTCAGTGCCTTCGGTAAAGTCCAGGGTAATATCGGCAATGGCGTATTTGGCCAGTGAACGTAATATTTTCTGCTTGGGCAGACCCAGCAGTTCCAGCTCCAGGGGGGCAATAATACGTTGCTCGACCTCTGAGGGTGTCATACCCGGTGCCTTGAAAATCATTTTAACCTGAGCCGGGGAAACATCGGGAAAGGCGTCAATAGGTATTTTCTGAAAAGCCTGCCAGCCGCCGGCCAGCAGGGCAAACACGATCAGGACCACCAGGGTACGCTGGACAAGAAAAAACTGTAATACTCGGGCTAGCATAATAACTCCTTATTCAGCCTCAGAGCTGCTTTGTGCCTCAAGGGCGGATTTAATGGCAGTACTGCCCTGAACACATACCATAAGCGGTTCTGAATAGTTTGCTGCAGGAGTAAAATAAAGCTGCTGGTTGGTAATATTATTGACTCTGGCTGGCAGAGGTTTAATCACTTTACTGGTCTGAATAAATACTACCGTTTTACCATCAAACTGACTGATGGCGTTAGAGTTGATTCTGAAGGTAGCCTGATCTGGTGTCATTAAAAAACGGATTTTAAACAATTGTCCGGCACGCAGAGAATTATCATCATTCTGTACCTGAACATGGACATCTACAGACTGGGTCATGGGATCAACCATTAAATCGATATGCTGGATTTCACCGGTTTTATGCATTCCCAATATTTCAACCTGTTGTCCTTTAGCCAGTTCATTGACCATGCTTACGGGCACTCTGACGGCCAGAATAATAGGATTGGTTTCACCCAGGGAAATAATGCTCTGGTTCTTTTCCACCCGTTCACCCAGGCGTACTTTCAGATCAAATAACTGTCCGTCAATGGGGGACTTTAACTGCAGAATGGCCGGCTGCAGCTTTTTATTCTGCTCCATTTTTTCAATGGCGGATTCTGCCATGCCATAGAGAGCCAGTTTTTGCTTTAACTGAATTTCTTTCAATATTAGTTTTTTTACATCGGTTAAAGCCTGCTGCAGTTTCCTGGTGGATGAAATACCGCTCTGGTTTAATTTGCGGGCACGGTTCAGGTTTTGCTGACTGATACTGAGATCGGATAAGGTGGCCAGAAATTCTTCCTGCAGCTGCAGCAGCTCGGGGCTCTCTATTTCTGCAATAATGTCATCTTTTTTAATGGGACCGTGTACATAATTAAGCTTTACAATCTGGCCGGACAGGGGGCTGGCCAGACTGCGTATGGTTTTTAGCGGAATGGTTGCCTGAGCCGGAAAAACAGAACTGGGTACTACCTTTACCGGCTCTGCCTGCTGGATTTTAATACCCATGGCCTGTTGTTGTTCATTGGTCAGTTTCAGGCTCTGGGCAAAAACGGACTGAGAAATACTGCCCAGCAGCAGAGCGCCGCTAAGAATAAGCATCGGGATTGATCCCGAATAGATACGTAAAAACATTATGAACATTATTGCTGTGCTCCTAAAATATGTCCGGATACCTGGTTTAAGTTTGCAATGGCCTGGCCTGAACGGGCCTCTGCCAGCCGGAAATCACGTTTTGCTTCTGCGGTTTGCTGCTGTACCAGTAATAAATTCTGAATATTGGTTTCACCCAGTTGATAGGCCTGTTCTGACATACTGAGTGCCTTGATACTGATAGCATATTGCTCTTTGGCAAGATGAATACTTTGTTGTGCAGAAGTCAGCTGCTGCTGAGCCTGAAAAATGGCCTGTTCCAGCTGGATTCTGGCTTTGTCCAGTACCGCCTGCTGTTCATACACATTGCGTTTTTTTTCTGCCAGGCGGGGGGAGAAGCCAGGATTAACACCCAGAGGAATGGAAACTTCAAGGATCAGTGAATTGTTTTCACTGGATTTATCCTTATCATTCTGGGCACCCAGAAATACTTTTGGGTTATCCCGTTTTCCGGCCTGGGTTTTTTTCATCATGGCCCGGGAAATCTGCAGAGCCGATGAAAGCTGAATGATTTTAGGATGCTGATCCAGCGGTAATGGCGAAAGCGGCTGTTCCAGGATATTCTGGGGCAGATTATGAGTTCGGGTCCAGCGCCTGAACTGGTTCTGAGCAATGGTCAGAGTGCTGCGTTTCTGTACCAGGTTGTTCTGCTGTTTTAACACGGCTTTATGGGCCAGCAGCTGGTCAATCCTGGGACTTTCACCGGCTTTTACTTTTAGTATAACCTTGTTTAATAAGGACTGGCTTTTCTGCAGTGCTGAACGGGCCGCGTCCACTTCAATTTCAGCGGTTCGGTAATTCCACACCAGTTTACGCAGCTGCTCAGAGGCTAACCAGCGCAGATAAAGCTGATAGGCACTGAGCTGTTCGCCGTAACTGCGGGTAATAGTTTTCTGAGCCTGCTTCTGACTACTGAGCCAGAGGGGAAATTCAACCCCAACCTGCCAGTTTTTATAGTCATCATTATCAGTCAGGGTATCGTTTTCATGATGAACCACCAGGTCTACATCACCGGCTATCCAGCTGTCAGAATATTGCTGGTTAGTGCTGTGCATTTCCTGAAGTCCCTGAGTGATCTGCTGTTCAGGCTGGTTTTCAATAATATTATCCAGCAGGGCAACCAGTTCAGCAGGAGCAGAATAAGCGGCAGCCGGTAACAGCAGAGCCATTACACAGCTTAGAATACGGGGAAATATACGGGGGATTACGGGTTTAGCGGGTCTCATTTTTTATCCAGTTTAGTATTATTGCCAGCATTATAGTCAGTTAAAACTGAAATGAACCTGAAAAAAATATAAGTGAAATATCACATATATAGGGAATGACAGGAGAATGACTTTTATCGAGGGTTTTGTGAACCTAATGGTTGATTTTTGGTCTGATTAAACGTAGATTGAAATAATTATTATAAAAAATCTGCTTCTGCCTGTCTGTTTTGCCGCCTGTCGTTAATATGCTTATTACCCGCTCATGGCTGCTTACCCGCTCATGGGTAGAAAATGGAATTTATAAATTTTAAGAGCCGGTTTTGCCGGTGTCAAAATTATCAACTGATTAATTTTAGGTTAAATAACGCGTTTAATGAGGAAAATATTAATGCATTCAAAGTTAAAAATCCAAACCGCTTTTATTATGGTTTTTGTCCTGAGTTTTATTTTAAGCGGTTCAGCCATGGCGAAACCGGAACATGGTAAAAAGTTCAAGGACTGGACAGTGGCCTGTGAAAAACTGCCTAAATCCGGCAAGGAGATCTGTAACCTGTTTCAGAATGTGACCAATGATAAGGGTAAGGTCGTTATGCAGGTTGCCGTGGGTTATCCGCCAGGCAAAACTACCCCACAGGCTTTAATTACTCTGCCATTGGGTGTTATGCTGCCTCCTGGACTGGAATTTAAAGGCGGTACGGCCAAGGCTGTCCGCGTGCCTTTTACCGTGTGTGTTAAAAATGGCTGTGTAGCCGGTATTGAACTGAAGCCTGAAATTATCAAGGGTATGAAGGCCGGTGAAAAAGGCAGTGTTAAGTTTGCCGCCAGTGCCAAGCAGGTGATTGAAGTACCTGTTTCACTTAAAGGCTTTACAGCGGGCTTTAAGTCACTGAAATAAATTGCAATATGGTTTGTTCCCACACTCCAGCGTGGGAACACATTACAATTCAGCTTTAATTATCAAGATACTTTAATGGCAGCGCCGTCCTGTCCAGTACTTTGCGCATAATAAAACTGGACTGAACCCCGGTCACCCCTTCTATTCGGGTTAATCTCTGCAGTAAAAAATCCTGGTAATGCTCCATATCCGGAACAATCACTTTTAACAGGTAATCGGCACTCTGACCGGTTATTAAGTAACACTCCTGCACTTCATCAAAATCTTTCACAATATTTTCAAAATTTTCAAAACGCTCCGGCGTATGCCTGTCCATACTGATCTGAATTAAAGCCACCAGTTTTAAATCCAGTTTTTTCTCATTTAGCCGGGCCACGTACTGGTCAATATAACCGGCTTCTTCCAGTTGCCTGACTCTTCTTAAACAGGGCGAAGGAGACAGGCCGATTTTGTCAGCCAGTTCCAGGTTGCTTATTCGGCCGTTGTTCTGAATCTCATCCAGAATACGGATATCCATTTTTGTTAGTTTCATAAAAATACTTAAAGTGGATAAAAGAGAAATATTATGCCTATAAATCTAACATAATTAAAATAATATTTCATATATTGTCGTTTGTGTGGGAAATTAGCACATTAATTTTAACGGACTTTGTATATACTATTGGTTAATGAAGGGAAGAAATAGTTACAACAATATTAATAGAGAAAACTTATGAAATCTGCTGCTTTTAACTATCAGAAATACCGGCCTTTTAAGCCGGTGCCCATGCCCCATCGTCAATGGCCGGATAAGGTGCTTACTCAGGCACCAATCTGGTGCAGTGTGGATCTGCGTGATGGTAATCAGGCTTTAAAACAGCCTTTAAACAGTCAGCAGAAACTGGCCTTTTTTAAATGGCTGGTGAAGATGGGATTTAAGGAAATTGAAGTGGGTTTCCCTTCGGCTTCTGCTGATGATTTTCAGTTTGTCCGAACTTTAATTGAAGGGCAGTATATTCCTGAAGATGTCACCATTTCAGTGTTGACACAGGCACGGGAATCTCTGATTAAACGTTCCTTCGAAGCGCTCAGAGGGGCTCGTCAGGCTATGGTGCATTTGTATAATTCCACTTCCAGAGTTCAGCGGGAACAGGTGTTTGCTCTGGATAAGCAGGGGATTATTGATATTGCCGTTAAAGGGGCGCAATGGGTTAAGGACTGTGCTGAGCAGCAGCCGGATACCCGCTGGCGGTTTCAGTATTCACCGGAAAGTTTTACAGCGACTGAGCTGGATTTTGCCGTGCAGATCTGCAATGCCGTTAATAAGGTCTGGCAGCCGAGAGCGGATAATCCGGTCGTCATAAATTTGCCGGCAACGGTGGAAGTGTCCATGCCGAATATTTATGCGGATCAGGTGGAATGGTTTATTAATCATATAGATTATCATGAGTATGTGATTATCAGTGTGCACACTCATAATGACCGGGGCTGTGCGGTTGCTGCTGCTGAAATGGCCATGCTGGCCGGTGCACAACGGATTGAAGGCACCTTGCTGGGTAATGGGGAACGTACCGGTAATGCTGATTTAATTACCCTGGCCATGAATCTGTACAGTCAGGGTATTGATCCGCAACTGGCTTTAGCGGACATTCAGTCCATCAGTGAGCTGATCAGTCGTATGCTCCAGATCCCTGTGCATCCCAGACACCCGTATATCGGGGAACTGGTCTATACGGCATTTTCCGGCAGCCATCAGGATGCGATTAATAAATGCCTGAAAAATCAGCAGCCCGGTCAGGTCTGGGAGGTGGCTTATCTGCCCATTGACCCGGCGGATTTAGGGCGAAGTTATAAAGAGGTGATCCGTATTAACAGCCAGTCGGGAAAAGGCGGTGTGGCTTATATCATCGAGCAGGCGCTGGGTATTAAACTGAGCAGGGAAGAGCAGATCGCCTTTGCATCAATGGTGCAGAAGGTTACTGAACAAAGCGGTGCAGAAATGGACCGTGAAGCCGTGATTGAATTGTTTAAACAATGGACGGCAGTGAGCAACAGACGTAATAGTCATACTGACTGGACGGCCAAGGACGTTAACCGGAGAGCTGAGGGCTCTAACCGGACGGCTAAAGGCTCTAAAAGTACGACGCATAGTCGTCCAGTTCAGTCTGAAACTTACATGCCCGGCATCTGATTCATTTTAATCTGGCTGTAACCGGCTGGAATGCTGACAGTGTCATCACTGAGCTTATCCGTATTAATACTGGATAAACGGGTTTCCAGCTTAATGCTGCCGTCCGGTGCATAGAGTCTGGTGTGCAAAGGAATGCCGTTGATTTCTGAAACTGGAGTATTGGTGTTCATCATCTGCTGGGCCATTTTCTGCATCTGTTTCATAAAACTTTGCATATTGGTCAGAGTCCGGGCATCGGCAGCGTTCAGTCCCATTTTGTCCGGTTCTGCTATGCAGATTTCACTGACCTTAACCCCGTTAAAAAAGGATTCATACACGGTGCATTCAATGCCGGCAACGGTTTCAGTGCGGCTGGTTTTTTTCTGATCCAGTTTCGGTGCAGGCTGGGTTTTATCTACCCGGGCCAGGTGATTATTCATCATTTTTTCCACCTGTTCTCTCTGCTCTGGAGGCATGCCTTCCATTTTGGCCTCCATGGCCTTGCGCATCTGTTCCATCTGTTCTCTGGCTTTTTGGGCCTGTTCTGCAATGGCCTTTTCGTCCATGGACAGGTAGCGCTTCTGGTTGGTATCCACATGGGTTAAAGAACCGCTCTGGCTGTCATAAATACTGTAATTATTGGTCTGGGTTGGCGGTGTAAAACGGATTTTACCGTTTTTGATTTTCATGGTGTTGGTGGTTTTCTGAGCACCATTAAGTTGTTCATAGGTAACGGTGGCATCGGCCAGTACGGCTTGTGAAAGGAAAATTGCGGGTAATGCAATAACAGTTGTGTTTATAAACCATTTTTTCATCAAAATTTTCATTAAAGAAGATACCTTTTATTAATTTAGGTTAAGGAATAGTTCTATCATAACAAATTCAGACCACCCGATCATTGCCTCCATCAATGGGTAGCTGAGCCGCTGTGGTTTTGGCAAATAACGGCCCGCACATTTCTGCGGCCAGCTCGGCTACATCATGAGAGGTGATTTCAGTTTTAAGCAGGTTATTGGTTTTGTATTCCTGTACGCTTAAACCATAATGTTCTGCCCTTGATGCCAGCACTTCTTCTGTCCAGATGGCGGTATCAAATACAGCATTGGGATGCAGGATGTTAATACGGATATTATCCTGTCCCCACTCCAGGGCTGCGACGCGGGCTAACTGGGTTAAAGCGGCCTTAGCAGCAGAATAAGCGGCCGCGCCGGGGCCGGGTGCGGGGACATTCTTGGAACCCATAACAATGACCCGACCGCCATTGGGCGCCAGTTTTAAAAACGGGTGAGCCCTGCTCATAAGGGACAGGTTGGCATCCAGGTTAACATTCATCACTTTGCGCCATTTATTCATAGTCAGGTCTTCGATCCGGCAGCCGCCGGGAAAAATACCGGCATTGAGGATCAACATATCCAGACCGCCAAACTGGCGAATGGTTTTTTCCAGCGCGGAGGCCAGAGCCTGCTCATCTGTAACATCACAGCAGATGCCAAGATAGTCGGGACGCTGATACAGATCTTTGATTTCCGGCAGAATATCCAGGGCAACCACACAGGCCCCCCGTGCCAGCAGAGAATCAACACAGGCTTTGCCGATGCCGTTGACTGCACCGGTGACCAGGGCTACTTCTCCGTCAAAACGGGTGCCGCAGGCTGAGCTGGATTTTTTCAGCTTGGCCTGTTCCAGTTCCCAGTATTCCACATCAAAAATGTCCTGATCCGGCAGAGCACAATAACCGCCCAGCTGGGTGGCTCGCAGAATAATATCCATAGTATGCTGATAAATATCCCGAACTATCTGAGCCTCTTTTATGGTCTTGCCGATGGTCAGCAGGCCGGCCTCTTTATGCAGGGCCATACGGGGCAGGGGATCGAGCATGGTTTTCTGCTGGCCGTCATGGGGATTACGGGCGCCGGATTCAAAATAAGCCTTATAGTGTTTAATGTACTGCTGCAGGTCTTTGTTAAAATCATCGGATAGTTCAGATAAGAGTATGGGTAATTGTTTGGTACGGATTACATGATCGGGTGTGGCCGGGCCCTGCTGGCTGATGTGTTTAATATCCGGATGGTTGGCAAAACCCAGTGTCTGTTTATCCCGGGTCTGGTGGATAATCAGCGGTTTTTGCAGTTCTGTGGATAATAATTGCCGGAAACGGCAAAGTTCCAGAATATCTATATCAGAGCTGATGTATGAACCTTCTGTGTAATGAGCACTAATATCCAGAGCCTGTTCACGGGCCAGGTAGTCTTCCGCCATAGAAACCAGTTCAATCATACGGTTATAGGATTCTTTGGCTGTGTCACCAAAAGAAAAGATGCCGTGGTTCATTAGTACCATACCAATAGTTTTGTCCGTTGCCTGCTGCGGAAATACTTCGGCACACAGTCTGGACAGATCAAAACCGGGCATAACATAAGGAATAATCACCACTTTATTGCCGTAAATGGCTTTAATTCTGTCCTCGCCATTAGCGGTATTGGTAATGCTGACAATGGCATCAGAATGGGTGTGATCAACATATTTATAGGGCAGCAGAGCATGCAGTATGGTTTCTACAGAGGGAGCCGGGGCTGAGGCAATGGTCATATGGGTTTTAAGCTCATTGACCATCTGGGCATCAGTCAGCTGCGGCAGTTTAGCCAGTTTTAACAGATGTGCCATGCGCACCGGTGCATAGCCCTGTGCCTCAATGGTTTCCAGATCCCAGCCGCTGCCCTTAACATAAAGAATGGTTTCCTGCTCGCCGACAATACTGGTTTCTTTTATTTTAACGGAGGTATTACCGCCGCCGTGCAGAACCAGTGACTTGTCCCGGCCCAGTAAGCGGGAACTGTAAACCCGCAATGCCAGTTCATCCGTATATTGTTGAGCTTCCCGTTCATCCCAGAGATTGTGCATGATTTTTCCTGCCTGTTGCTAACAAAACAGACAGCATAAGCCAATGGTTTTATTTGTCAATCGGCCAGCTTAAACACCATTGCCGGTGAATGGAAAAGCCTTGCCGTTTTATGCTCTGTTTAAATGCTGTTTATGCAAGTAAAAATTATAAGTAATTGAAAAATAAGAAAACTATAAAACTGGTATGCGCCTTGCTTTAAAGAAAAACAACTAGTTAAAACAGATAGCTAAAACAGATTAAGAAAGACAGCCTGAAAATTAATAATCCGGCTGGTTTTAAAGGATAGTCATAATGGGAATAAGTTTTGATAAATACCTGGGGCCGCATGATGATGCTCTGTTGCTGCGTTCAAAACGTTCGGAGATACTGGCTTCTAACCTGGCCAATGCCGATACTCCCGGGTATAAGGCTAAAGACTTTGACTTTAAAGCGGCTATGGCAGATGCCACGGATAATCGCTCTGAGTTCAGCAAATCCCGTTTAAAAATGGCGGCAACCAATAGTAAACACATGCAAAACGGCCAGGCGGGTTTTTCTGTGGATATTAAGTATCGTAATCCATATCAGCCTTCGCTGGATGGCAATACGGTGGACAGCGGTCTGGAGAAAACCGAGTTTTCCAAAAATTCAATTTATTATAGTGCCAGTCTGCGCTTTATGACGGGTAAGTTTCAAAGCCTGACTAAGGCTATAAAAGGGCAGTGAACAGGTTTTAGGATATAGGTTTTGGTTTCAGGCGTTTGGTGATAGTGGAGAATTACTATGGGGTTGTTTAATACTTTTGATGTATCGGGTTCGGCTATGACGGCTCAGTCGGTGCGTATGAATCTGGTGGCCAGTAATCTGGCGAATGTAAATAGTGCGGCAAGCAGTGTGGAAGGGACATATAAATCCCGGCAGGCGGTTTTTAAAACTGTTATGGATGAATTTTCCAGTGATCCTTCTGTCGCTAAGGTAAAGGTGGATAGGATAATTGAGAGTGAAGAGCCTTTAAAAGCACAGTATCAGCCCTATCATCCCAATGCTAATGAAGATGGTTATGTCTTTATGCCCAATGTTAATCCCATAGAAGCCATGGCCAATATGATGGATGCATCACGCTCTTACCAGACTAATGTAGATGTACTCAATACTACCAAGCAGTTATTAATGAGAACGATTAATTTGGGTAAATCTTAATCCGGTATGTATAGACAGATGATATTTGAAATAAATGACCTGGGACAGGGGAAAGACAATGTCAGCAATTAATAATAATGTGGCGCTCTACGATAATTTAGGCCTGACCAGAAAAAATGAGCCTAAAGCAGAGGTGTCCAAACAGGATCAGTTTATGCAGTTACTGATTGCACAGCTTAAGAACCAGGATCCCCTGCAGCCACAGGAAAATGGTGATTTTTTAAGCCAGCTGGCACAATTTGAAACGGCCGCGGGCGCCAAGGAATTACAGCAGTCTTTTGATAAGTTCAGTGCTAATATGCAGTCTAACTCAGCCTTACAGGCCTCCAGTCTGGTAGGACGAAATGTACTGGCGCCCGGCGGTATCGCGCAACTGGAAACCGGGGAGAATGTAGTAGGGCAGGTGGATCTGTCTTCTTCCACTACGAATCTGACTATTGAAATAGAAGATGCCAGCGGTCAGCTGGTTAAAACCATCCCCATGGGTACGCAGGCGGCCGGAGATGTGAAGTTTACCTGGGATGGAACGGATCAGGACGGAAATTATTTGCCTCCCGGCGGTTACCGGATCCGGGCAAGAGCGGATGTAGGAACGGAAACAGTTGCACAGGATGTACTGGTTAGTGCGAAGGTTGACAGTGTTTCTATAGGACAGGGTGGTCAGGGTATTAAGCTCAATTTATCAGGTCTTGGTAGTATTGAACTGTCTGCAGTTAAAGAGATTAGCTGAATTGTTTTTTTTTAAAAGAAAGTTATTGGCAGGAGGTTTATCATGCCTTTTCGAATTGGTTTAAGTGGATTAAGTGCAGCTCAGGCTGACCTGAAAATTACCGGTAATAATATTGCCAATGTGGGTACCGTTGGTTTTAAACAGTCTCGTGCAGAATTTGCTGATGTTTATGCGACCAGTAAGTTTGGTTCAGTCAGTACGGCTATTGGCAGCGGTGTTCGTCTGGCAGCTTCGGCACAGCAGTTTACCCAGGGTAACATTATTTTTACAGAGAATAACCTTGATCTGGGTATTACCGGGGAGGGTTTTTTTACTATGGATGATGTATCAGGAAACCGGGTTTATACCCGAAATGGTCAGTTTAAAGTAGATAAGGATGGTTTTATTGTTGATAACAGTGGCTCTAACTTAAAAGGTTATGGTGTGAATCCCATTTCAAATGCCATTGATACGGGTAATATTACCAACCTGCAGCTATCTAATACCAGTATTGATCCCTTAGCCACTTCGACGGCTGAGATTTTTGCAAATCTGGATGCCTCCAGTCCTATGATTGCTAATGGTACTAATATAGATGCGGCTGATCCGACGTCTTATACTCACACTACCGCTTTTACCGCTTATGATTCTTTAGGTAATCCATTAACGGTTGCTATGTATTTTCAGAAGTATAATGATGGTAATGCTCCTCCAACTGATAACTTATGGCGTTTGGGGATTAAATATACTGATGCCCTGGGTGGTACAAATGATAACTTTGCGGCTCCCGATACCATAACATTCAGTCCTACCGGTGCGCTGACATCTGCTTCGACAATCAGTTTTTCTGCTACACCAACTACAGGAGCAACAACACCCCAGCCTGTTACATATACTCTTACGGGATTAACACAGTTCGGTGCAGATTTCGGGGTCACTAATTTAACCCAGAACGGTTATACAACAGGACAATTATCCGGTCTGGATGTTGATCAGTCAGGGATTATTACAGCCCGTTTTACTAATGGGCAGTCTAATAATCTTGGCCAGGTTATTTTAACCGGTTTTACCAATAACCAGGGTTTAAGCCAGTTAGGGGATAACTACTGGGCAGAGAGTTTTTCTTCAGGTGCCGGTGTGATTAACACACCAGGAGCTGGTAATCTGGGCCTGATAAATTCGGGTGCACTGGAAGATTCTAATGTTAATCTAACAGAGCAGCTTATTAATTTAATTACAGCGCAGCGTAATTTTCAGGCCAATGCCAAGACCATTACAACGGCTGATACTGTTACTCAGACTTTAATTCAAATTTAACTTTCTTTCCTTGAGCGTGGGTTTTCTGCCCACGTTCATCTACTCTCTAAAAGATCAGCAGTCCATCACCCTAAAATTTTACTTTTTTAAATAATAACAGGTTTCTCATGGTCTGTGTGGAAGTTCCGCTATAAATAAAACCAGAACTGGCGTGATAAATGCATTGTTATTGGTAAATGATTGATACATTCGTAAGTGTCAAAATTCAGTGACCAACAAGAGTAAATAAGCATGGATAATTTTGTATTTCTCGCCATGTCTGGTGCCAAGGAAAATATGCTTGAGCAGCAACTGCATATGAACAACCTTGCTAATGCCAGTACCACCGGATTTCGTGCCGATTTTGCAGCAGCACGAAGTGAGCCAGTATTTGGTGAAGGTATGCCGAGTCGGGTGTATTCCATGACTGAAAATCCGGGCACGGATTTTAAATCTGGTAGTATGATTTCTACAGGAAATCCTCTGGATGTGGCTATTGATGGAGAGGGTTTTTTTGCCGTACTGGATAAAAACGGTTTTGAAGCTTATACCCGGGCTGGAAATTTTCGCCGGACTGAAACTGGTATGTTAATTACCGGCACAGGTTTGCCGGTTCTGGGTGATGGTGGCCCTGTGACTATTCCACCGGCAAGGAAAATTGATATTACTGCCGATGGTACTATCAGTATTGTTCCGGAAAATTCAGAGAATAATACAACGGCTGTAGTGGGTCGTTTAAAACTGGTCAAGCCGGATTTAAACAATATGATTAAGAATGAATCGGGTCTGCTGGTGCAGAATAATGGTCAGCCTGCAGAAGCCGATGCAACAGTCAAACTGGTAACGGGAATGGTAGAAAGTTCCAATGTTAATCCTATTGGCGAAATGGTAAATATGATCAGCCTTTCCAGACAGTATGAAATGCAGGTTAAATTAATGAAAAAAGCAGAAGAGATGGATCGTTCCAGTTCGCAGTTATTGAGACTGCAGGGGTGATTATTGAGCGTTGAGCGCTGAGAAAGAGCCTTGTGTGGCGTTAAAAGATAAAAGTTATGACTAGGAGAAAATTATGAATCCGGCATTATGGGTAGCGAAGACGGGGCTTGATGCGCAGCAGTTGCGGTTGCAGGTGGTTTCCAATAATCTGGCTAATGCCAGTACTACGGGGTTTAAGAAAGATAGAGCCGTATTTGAAGATTTAATTTATCAGAATTATCGGCAACCGGGGGCACAGGCCACGCAGGATACGACCTTACCTTCAGGCCTGATGTTAGGTACGGGTGTACGAGTGGCAGCAACACAGAAGATGCATATGCAGGGTAATATTATCCAGTCAGATAACGCTCTGGACATTGCCATTCAGGGGGATGGGTTTTTCCAGGTTTTAAGACCCAATGGTGATATAGCCTATACCCGTGACGGTTCGTTTCAGGTGGATGAACAGGGTCGTATTGTCACTTCTGACGGCATGCTTCTGGAACCGGCTATTACTCTGCCGGAACAGACATTATCAGTTACCATTGGTATTGATGGTACAGTTTCTGCGTTAGAGCCGGGTAATACGACACCTACTAATGTCGGTACTATTGAAACAGCTACTTTTGTGAATCCGGCCGGTTTAATGCCTATTGGGGACAACCAGTTTCTTGAAACGGTTTCCAGTGGCGCACCTTCAACTGGTATTCCGGCACAGGATAACAGAGGTACCTTACTGCAGGGATCACTGGAAAGTTCAAACGTGAACACTGTGGAGGAGCTGGTTAATCTGATAGAAACACAGCGA
Organism: Gammaproteobacteria bacterium; assembly: GCA_027012135.1. GTDB lineage: Bacteria > Pseudomonadota > Gammaproteobacteria > GRL18 > GRL18 > JANELJ01. Next base: position 16,438 of record JALUZF010000063.1, on the reverse strand, counting down.
ACCTTTGAGATGAATTCCAAATCATTATCTACAGCCGATCAGATGCTGCAGTATATTACCCAGAATGTATAATAAAAGTGTTAAGTAAATTCTTTTGGTGAGAGATATTATGATTAGTAAGCGACTGTTATTTCCGGGAATTATATTATTATTATTATCCGGGTGTGCGCATGAACGGCTGGATCATAATCCAAAATATGCACCTGTTCGTCCACCAGCAGTTATTACCAACCCGCAAAGTAGCGGTTCAATTTATTTAAACAGTAATAATATTAATTTATTTGAAACGGTTAAGGCTCATCGAGTAGGTGATATTCTGACCGTGGTATTTGATGAAAAAACCACCGGTAAAAAAGAAACCAAAACTGAGGATAAAAAAGGTTCTAATATCGGCTTATCCAATCCCGTAGTATTTGGTAAAGCTGTAACAACCGATGCAACTACAGGTAATGCGGTTGCAGATACAGGAATCGGTCTGGCTGATCAACTTTTACAGGCATTAAATGCTAATATAAAATCAACCGCCGATTTTAAATCAAAAGGTAAAAGTGAACAGAAAAACAGTTTAACGGGTAATATTGGTGTGACCGTAGTAGAAGTTTTGCCCAATGGTAATCTGGTCGTACAGGGTGAAAAACTGGTTACTATTAACCAGGGTGATGAATATATACAACTGTCCGGTATCATCCGCGGTCGGGATGTTGGCCTGGATAATAAAATATCCTCTTCAAAAGTGGCCAATGCCCAGATTATATACAGCGGGGTTGGTTTGACGCATGATTCAAATTCAGCCGGGTGGGGGAGTCGGTTCTTTCTTAGTGATGTATGGCCTTTCTAGCGTTGAGCGTTGAGCGTTGAGAAAGAGCCAGAGCCAGAGCCAGAGCCAGAGCCAGAGCCAGAGCCAGAGCAAAGCAGAGTCTTCTGTATATGAGCTAGGCAATGAATTTGCTCTGGCTCTTAATCTTTTTCTCAGCGCTCAACGCTCAGCGCTGCTCTTCTGGCCCTTTTCTTGCATCTATAACCATAGTTCCAATCATAAGTTATTTTTTTGACGCAGGTGTTGTGCTATGAATCGTTTTATTCTTTTCTTCCTTATTTCCTGTTTTCTGAGCAATACGGTTCTGGCGGAGCGTATTAAGGATATTGCTACTGTGGCCGGGATTCGTTCCAATCACCTGGTGGGCTATGGCCTGGTGGTGGGGCTGGATGGTTCCGGTGATTCCAGTGCCTCTTTTACAGACGACAGCATGAGAAATATGCTGGAACAGTTAGGTATAACTTTACCTCCAGGTGCCAATCTGCCGATTAAAAATGTGGCCGCCGTGTCTTTAAGTGCTGAACTTCCGCCATTTACCAAGCCGGGACAGAAAATTGATGTCAATGTTTCTTCTATTGGTAACTCAAAAAATCTCCGTGGTGGTACTTTATTAATGGCTCCATTAAAAGGAGCTGATGGACAGATATATGCAGTAGCTCAGGGTAATCTGGTGGTTATTGGTCTGAATGCTGGTGGTAATGACGGTTCGTCTGTCACCGTTAATGTACCTACCAGTGGACGTATTCCTAATGGTGCAACTGTAGAGCGTGAAGTCCCTACCTCTTTTATTAATGGAAATTCAATTACTTTAAATCTTCATCGCCCTGATTTTACAACGGCTCATCGACTTGCTGAGGTTATCAACGACACTATGGGGCTGGGTACAGCCAGTGCTATTGATGCTTCTTCGGTCAGGGTCAGTGCACCGGTTGACCTGTCTCAGAAAGTCTCGTATTTATCCATGCTGGAAAATCTGACCTTTAATCCCGGTACCGCAGCAGCAAGAATAGTGGTTAATGCAAGAACCGGTACAGTGGTTATCGGACAGAATGTTATTGTACAGCCTGCTGTTGTTTCACATGGAAATTTAACGGTCACTATTACTAATGATCCCACCATCAGTCAGCCACCCGCTTTTTCCAATGGTCAGACTGCGGTAGTACCTAAATCGGATGTTGAAGTGACTGCCACCAATAAAGGTGCATTTCTGTTTAATCTGGGAGTAACTCTGGATGAAGTAGTCAGGGCTATTAATAATATCGGGGCCAGTCCTGCTGAACTGGTGGCGATTCTGGAAGCATTAAAATCGGCCGGATCTTTAAATGCTGAATTAATCATAATTTAACTGGCAGTTACTATGAGTATTAATCCAAAAACTGATATTTATACTGATTTAAATGGTTTACACAATTTAAAGTCTTCAGCTCGTAAAGATGCCCGTTCAGCTTTGCCGGAAGTGGCACGCCAGTTTGAAGCGGTTATGATCAGTATGATGATAAAGGGGCTGCGTAAGACCGGTATGGAAGACCCCTATTTTAAAAGTCAGGCTATGGACAGCTACCGAGATATGTATGACCAGCAGCTGGCCATGGAGTTGTCAAAAGGGCAGGGGATTGGACTGGCTGAATCCATTGTTGATCAGGTACAGACTCAGGCTGGTCTGGTGCAAAACGGACAAAATAGTGAGCGTAAGCTGATTATGCCTCAGAGAAAGTTTTTTATGGATCCTTATCATGGTCTGCAGAAAAAAGATTCAGCTGGTATGAGCCAGCCTGAACAGGTAGAGCAGAAACAGTCTGAACCTGTATTCCAGGGAGCGATTACCGGGGGACAGAACAATAGCCACTTTGAAAATCCTCGAGAATTTGTACAAACACTCTGGCCTTTGGCTGAAAAAACTGCCAGAAAACTGGGTGTATCCGCAGAAATTGTTCTGTCCCAGGCTGCACTGGAAACCGGCTGGGGAAAACATATTATTGCTTCTGATCAGCAAAGCAGTTTTAACCTGTTTAATATTAAGGCAGGTCGGAACTGGCAGGGCAAGCGGATGGATAAGTTGTCTATGGAATATGCTCACGGCAGGCCGATCCAGCAAAAAAGCGCATTCAGAGCCTATGATTCGTTTGAACAAAGCTTTAATGATTATGCGGACTTTATTCTTAACAGTCCTCGCTATAGAAAAGCGCTGGGTATGGAACGATCATTGCATGATGTTTCTATAAACAAGCCCACCAGGGATAACAGGGACTTTGATGATGAACTTAACCGAACTTATATTAAATCACTGCACAAAGCAGGCTATGCAACCGATCCTGAATACTCAGAAAAGGTTATGAAAGTTTTAAATAGTGAATATATCCAGGTGCAGGCTCAACTAAAAAATAAGGTGGCCTTTAATTGACAGGTCTGTAGTTTCTGCAAATCTGGACGCTAAAAGAAAGGTTATATTTGTTATATATACTAATGGTTTAGTTATACAGGTATATTGAATAAAGGGTAATTCCCTGGGAGACAGGTAATGGGCGGCATTTTTGGGATTGGGACATCAGGCTTACTGACAGCCCAGCGTCAACTGGCAACAGCCAGTCATAATATCTCCAATGTTAATACAGAAGGTTATAGCAGGCAGAGAGCCGAGCAGGCCGCGCGTAAACCGCAATATTCCGGTTCCGGTTATATTGGAACGGGTGTTGATGTACAGAATACCGTGCGTCTGGCTAATGAGTTTCTTGAAGAGCAGATCAGAAATGCTAATAGTCAGTATGGCCAGTTTGATGCTTACTTTAAGTTGTCAACCCAGATAGATAATATCCTGGCTAATCCTGATTCCGGCTTAACCCCCACCCTGGAAAGTTTTTTCAGTGCCCTGCAGGAAGCTAATGATAATCCCTCTTCAACGCCTTCGCGTCAGGTTTTATTAACAGAAGCCAATACCATGGCTGATCGTTTTAAACTTCTGGATGACCGTTTTAGTGAGCTGAACGGGCAGGTTAATCAGTCGCTGGTTGATATTACCCAGGACATTTCAGATTCTGCCAGTTCTATTGCCAAGATGAATGCGGATATTGTGCAGAAAATTGGTGCTGGTCAGGGTAAATTACCTAATGATCTTATTGATCAGAGAGAAGCTCTGATCAAGCAGATATCTGAAAAAATTGATGTCAGTATTGTTTATCAGGATGATGGTGCGGCAAACCTGTTTATTGGTTCCGGCCAGGCTCTGGTGATAGGCGGTAATGCTGCCACTCTATCCACCCAGAAAAATCGTTTTAATGCCGAGGATCTGGATATAATTATGAGCCAGGGAGCGGGTTCGGTTGATGTAACCAACTCTATTACCGGTGGTGAACTGCAGGGGGTACTGGATTTTAAGGCCAGTGTACTGGAACAGAGTCGTCGGGCACTGGGACGTGTTGCTATGGCTTTAACTGAAGAAATGAATACCCAGCATCGTCTGGGTATGACGATTCAGGGAACCTCGGCACCTTTTCCGCTGGGGCAGGACTTTTTTGTTGACCAGGCTGGACCGATAGCAGGTTTGCCTGGTCAAAATTCTGCAACGACTGCCAGTCTTACTATTACTGACAGTCGTCTGCTTACCACTAGTGACTACCGGCTGGATTATGATGGTACTAATTATAGTCTGACCCGGCTCAATGATGGGACAGTCTTCAGTAATGCAACTATTGGCGGCTTAAGCACTGCAGTACAGGCAACAGAGGGTTTCTCAATAAACAGTACAATTGCTGCCGGTGAATCGTTTTTAATGCGGCCAACTTATGCCGCAGCATCCAGTATTGATGTTTCTGTTAATAATGTTCTGGATATTGCACTGGCCGGCCCGGTCGTTTCCGGAGCCATTACTAATGCAGATGGCAGTGCCGTAAATTCAGGTACCGGAAAAATCACCTTGCCTTCTATTACTAATACGACCAATATACCGCTTGCCGGAGATATTACTCTGACTTTTGATTCAGCTAACGGTGATGGTGCAGGTGGACCGGGATTTGTGGTTACAGGTGGTCCGGGTGGCAATCTGACTTATGATCCAGCAACAGATTTTGGTGGCAGAACATACACCTTTGCCGGTTACGGCAATATGAGTTTTACCGTGTCCGGACAGCCGGTTGATACGGATGCTTTTGTGATCAGTAATAATTCTGCTCCTTATGATGATAATCGTAACGGTCTGCTGATGGCCAAACTACAGACAACTAAAACCATTGAAAACAGCTCTACCGATTTTCAGGCTGCTTACGGAATTATTGTTTCTGATGTTGGCACCAAAACTCATTCGGCGGAAGTGGATCTTAAGGCTCAGTTAACCTTGAGTGAGCAGGCAAAAGCCGAGCGTGAAAGTTATTCCGGTGTGAATCTGGATGAAGAAGCAGCCGATCTGCTGAAATTTCAGCAGGCTTACCAGGCTTCCGCCAGAGTTATTTCAATTGCAGATGAAATGTTCCAGACACTTCTTAATTCAGTGGCCTAGAATAATAAATTGGATACAGGATAAACAGTTATGAGAGTTGCCACCAGTACAGCTTATTCTCAGGGTGTTACTGCTATGAACACTCAGAATTACAATCTCAATAAAACCATGCTGCAAATGTCAACGGGCAAAAAAATTGTTGTGCCTTCTGATGATCCGGCCGGCTCGGCGCGTGTACTTGGATTGAACCAGGCAAAATCCAGAACTGAAAAATTTCAGGATAATATCTCGACCACAAAAAGCTCCCTGGAAATTGAAGAGACAGCCATTGATAGTGTGGTCAGTGTTCTGCAGAGAGTAAGGGAATTAACCATACAGGCTAATAATGATACTTATGATGCAGTACAGCGAGCTGATATCGGTAAGGAAATAGAGCAGCAATTAGGAGCGCTGGTAGGGCTGGCTAATACCACCAATGGCAATGGTGAATATCTGTTTGCCGGTTTTGATAATCGCAATCAGCCTTTTGTCAATAATGGCGGTACTATAGAATATAAAGGTGATCAGGGGCAGCAATTACTGCAAATTGGGCCTACCCGTCAGATTGCCAGTGGGGATAATGGTTTTGATGTATTTATGGATATTCGGGGCACGGATAATGGTATCAATACTTCAAATAGTCCCATGAGTGTATTTGCCATTGTCGGAGAGCTGCAAACGGTGCTTAATACTAATGCCGGTTCTCCAACTGCAGTACCTGCAGAAGATTTCCATGATTCCATGAATCGCATTATAGGTAACCTGGATGCGGCCATGGGACATATTGTTGATAAACAGGCGACCATTGGTGCCCGTTTAAATGCTACGGAAAGCCAGGAAAACGTCAATGAAGATTATCTGGTGCAGCTGGCCTCTACATTATCAGATACTCAGGATCTGGATTATACTGAGGCCATTAGCCGGCTGGAACAACAGCAGATCGGCCTGCAGGCATCTCAGCAGACCTTTACTAAAATTCAGGGCCTGTCTTTATTTAATTTTCTTTAAACCGGTTTCAGGTTTTAGAACTTAAGAGTTAATTTTATGTTGTTTATAATTATACAGGCGCGTATGACATCAACCCGTCTACCGGGTAAAGTAATGCTGCCCCTGTGTGATAAGCCAGTACTGCAGGTAATGCTGGAACGGTTGGATAATTATCAGGATAATATTATTATTGCTACGACCAATGATGGAACGGAAAAGCCTATCGTTGACCTGTGTCACTCTCTGGGTATACGATGTTTCCAGGGTGATACGGATAATGTGCTGGATCGTTACTATCAGGCTGCCACTTTTTCTGGAGCAGATGACTCTGATATTATTGTGCGCCAGACCAGTGACTGTCCCCTGATTGATCCTGAAATTACCCGTAAGACCATTGATTATTATACCAGCCATCACTTTGATTATGTCAGTGCCGGTACTGGTGCAGGTTTTCCCAGAGGTATGGATACAGAAATCTTTTCCTATGCCCTGTTAAAAGAAGCCTGGAACAGGGCCTCGGAGCCTTATGAAAAAGAACATGTTACTCCCTATTTTTATCGCACCATCAGGGACAGACTGAGCTTTGGTCAATATAAGAATGTCACGGATCATTCCAGGTATCGTCTGACACTGGATGAGGAAAGTGATTACCGGGCTGTTATGGAACTTTATAAAAAGCTACACTGCAGGACTGACTTCAGTTATGATGAAATGATAGCGGTTTTAGAACAATATCCGTATATTTATGACTTGAATGCAGCTGTTGAACAAAAGAAAATAAGCTGAAGTTTTTCCGGAAAATATAATTCTACCATGTCCCAGACTATCCATATAGGCAATCAAATCATTGGTTCCCGGCAGAGGCCTTTTATTATTGCTGAATTATCGGGTAATCATCAGCAGAATTATCAACTTGCCGAGCAAATGATTGAATCTGCGGCTCAATCCGGCGTTCATGCAATAAAACTGCAGACTTATACGCCTGAGACCATGACTCTTGATATAAACAGCCAGGATTTTATGGTCACTGAAAGGGACAGTTTGTGGCAGGGTGAAAGCCTGTATTCACTTTACTCAAAAGCAGCGACCCCATGGGAATGGCACGAACCCCTGTTTAAAAAAGCCAGATCCCTTGGTTTGCAGGCTTTCAGCTCACCCTTTGATGCCAGTGCTGTGGACTTCCTGGAAAACCTTGATGTACCCTGTTATAAAATAGCCTCCTTTGAAAATACCGATCTGCCGCTGATAAAAAAAGTGGCACAAACCGGTAAACCCCTGATTGTTTCTACCGGTATGGCCAGTGAACAGGAAATTGAGGAACTGTTGGGTACCATTTCTGACAGCGGAAACCGGCAGGTTGTATTATTAAAATGCACCAGTAACTATCCGGCCGATGCATCGGATTGTAATTTGCTTACCCTGGTGGATATGCAGAAAAAGTTCGGTACCCTGGTTGGCCTGTCTGATCATACCCTGGGTAATAGTGTGGCCCTGGCTGCCGTAGCACTGGGCAGTTGCGTCATTGAAAAACACTTTGTTCTGGATCGCCAGGCCGGTGGTGTGGATGCAGAGTTTTCTCTGGAACCGGATGAATTGAAGCACTTAGTACAGGAGACTGAAACCGTCTGGAGAGCCATGGGAAAAGTTCAGTACGGTGGCTCAGATAATGAACAGGTGTCAAAAAAATACCGCCGTTCAGTGTACTGTTCCCGGGATATAAGGGCCGGGGAATGTTTGTCAGAACAGAATATTCGTGTTATTCGCCCTGGTTTCGGCCTGCCGCCAAAACATTATGAACAGCTGCTGGGCAAAACGGCCAGGCAGGACATACCCAGGGGTACAGCTATTAGCTGGGAATTATTGCAATGAAACAGGCTATTTTCAGGCTGGATGCGGGTAAAAAAAATGGTATGGGTCATTTAATGCGCTGTCGTGCCCTGGCCGATGCTCTGCATGCTCAGGGAGTGGCCTGTACCTTTGCCTGTAAAATTATTGATTCAGAAATCTGTCTTTCACCTCACAGGCTGCACAGTATTGAAAATGAAGATGAATTCCTGGCCATAAGTAAGTCATATCAGTGGATTATTGTGGATCATTATGAATACAGTTCAGAGGAACTTTATGTGTTGTATAAACACCCGGACAGCCATTTAATTGTCCTGGATGATATGGGTAATCGTGGGCATTTGTATGCGGATATTATCATTAATCCGTTGGCTAAAGCCCGGGCGTTTACCAGCTATCAATTATCATCCAGAGCCCAGTTATTACTGGGGCCGGAATATTGTTTACTGGGAGAATCCTTTCAGACTGTCAAACTGCCGGCATTTGAAACCAGAAATCGTATCGTTATTACCTTTGGCGGTTCTGATGTAGCCGGTCTGACCCTGCCTGTTATTAAGGCAGTTGCCGATTATGATGCTATCACTTCATACAGGATAGTTGTTGTTACCGGAGCGGCCTGTGCAGATGGGCCGGCTATTGAAAAGCATTGTGAGCAGCAGCATTACCAGTATCGGCATAATGTGCAAAATATGGCTGAGCTGTTCAGTACGGCACGGCTGGCCATTTCAGCAGCCGGTTCCACAATTTTTGAACTGGCCTGCTGCGCTGTTCCCTCGGTGTTTGCCGTAGTGGCGGATAACCAGTGGCTGGCAGCCAGGGAACATAGTCTGCTGGGCTGGTGCCGGAGTGTGGACTGCCGAAAAGTTCAACCGGTAAATGAATTGCTGCAACAGGCGGAATTATTACTGACGGATAACAATCTGGAACAATACAGTCAGACGGCCAGAAAAATTGTGGATGCAAAAGGTGCAGGACGGGTTGCCAGCAGGATTATTGATTTGCATAATGCGTAAGTCCTTACATCATCCATGTTCACATGATCTTTTGTGCAAATGCATACTGTTATAATTCCACAATACTGCCTGCAATATGCCGAACACCGTCCTCCTGAGTAAAATAATAAACCACTAATACATTACCATCCGGCAGTTCTACAGCCCATGGGTAACCCACATCAGCACATAAACCATCATCCCGAATAAGAATTTCATCTCCCAGCAAGTGCTCTGCTTTACTGTCCATTAAGTGGGCTCTGATCCCATAGGGCTTATGACGGTAGCCGTAACTGAGGAAAATTCTGCCATCAGATAATTTAAGCGGATGTACCGGATGCCCGGTTAATAAGTTTTCCTGCCATTGGGACCAGGTTTGACCACAGTCAGTGGAAAGTGCAGTAACAAAATGATCATTGCCGGAAGTGTTACGAATAAAGGCCATAATGGTTTTATTTTTTATATGTAACAAAGCCGGTTCAGTAAAACTGAGCTTTTGTTCCGGATCGTGTGCAATAACAGAGCGGAATGACCAGCTCTGGCCCTGATCAGAGCTAACATACAGATAGCTTGAGGATACTTTGTCTTTATTCAGTGTGCCGTAAACCGGCAATAAAATTTCATTACCCACTTCAATGGCCTGCCCCCGAACCGGTCCGCCATGATAGTCCCGTTTATCGGGAATAAGGGCTTTAGCACCAGGGGGCTGGGGCAAATAATTGTGTTCAGTCCAGCTTTTACCCTGATCATGACTGAGCCGGGTGAAACCACCCCACATCAGGTAATGACAGCCGGTAATGTCCGGATGCCCGTACAAACGGGTACCGGTTTCTTTTAAGGCTTCGGCTAACTGGGCATGTAAGGGATACCAGGAAAAAGAGGAAAGTAATAATGAACCGTTCCTGAGCAATAAAAGATTCGCATCCTGATCCGCTGCTTCCGGATTGGCGCTAAGCGGTATCGCTTCTGTTAAGGAGTTAAGCTGACAATCAAAAAATATTCCAGTGATCTGGGAGCGGCTGTCAATATGATCCACAAGGTGTTTTAATTTTTGATGCGTCTCATTATCTTCGTCCAGCAGCCAGCGACTGTCCCTGGCCCGGCGAAACAGTAAAAGTAACTGAGATTCATTATTCTGAGTACTGTTTAAAAGTACAATACTTGGAAAAGAGGCAAAAAAACGGTAATTTTTGTACAAAACCAGATTTTTTATAATTTCAGGCATAAGATTGTTAGACTATCCTGTTGTAAGTTTGTGAAATATATAGAAAATTAATTTGTGGTGTTTAAGCTCAGTATATGCTATTTTTAGCATTAATACATAGTAAACGGGGCCTTTTTACAGGCTTTGATTTACAGAGAAAAAGACTATCTGGACAGACCTGTGTTTAATGACAAATCTATTTTAACTGCCGGTGGTACCAGCATATCCGGGAAAAAGTTTCTTCGTCTTATTTTGAATTATTATTCCATCTGTTGAATTTATGGATTCAGGCAGAAGGATAAGTTAATACCTATATGATACCCTACGCTAAACAAAGTATATCGGAAAAGGATATTGAGGCCGTTGTCCAGGTACTGCGATCTGATTTTATTACTCAGGGGCCGGTTGTAAATCAATTTGAAACGGCTATAGCACAATATTGTCAGGCACAGTATGCAATTGCTGTCAGTAGTGGTACGGCTGCACTGCATCTGGCCTGTCGAGCTTTGGGGATTGGTCAGGGCGATATTGTCTGGACATCGCCAAATACTTTTGTGGCTTCCGCCAATTGCGTTCTGTACTGCGGTGCCAGTATCGACTTTATTGATATTGATCCGCATACCTATAATATTAGTATCGCAGTACTTAAACAGAAGCTGGAGACTGCCAGGGAGAATGACCGCTTACCTGCTGCGATAATTCCAGTGCATTTTGCTGGTCAGTCCTGTGATATGGAAGCGATTTACCACTTATCTCAGGAATACGGTTTTAAAATTATTGAAGATGCTGCTCATGCCCTGGGGGGAGAATATAATAATCACAGGATTGGTTCCTGCCGTTATTCAGATATAACCATTTTCAGCCTGCACCCGGCAAAAATGATCACTGCAGGGGAGGGTGGATTGCTGCTGACCAATAGTTCTTCTCTGGCAGAACAAGCGGTTTTGTTAAGGACACATGGGATAACCAGAGATCCTTCTTTAATGGAAGGTGAGTCTCATGGTCTCTGGTATTATCAGCAGACAGAACTGGGTTATAACTACCGGATAACAGATATACAGGCGGCTCTGGGATTATCTCAGCTGCAACGTCTGAACGAATTTGTATCCCGGCGCAGTAAGATTGCAGAACGTTATAATCGATTATTAAGTGCGCTGCCGCTGAATATTCCTCAACAGTATAAATCATGTCAGTCATCATGGCATCTGTATGTGATCTGTTTACAGCTGAATAAGTTAAATAAAAACCGAAAAGAAATCTTTGATGAACTTCGGAAAAAAAATATAGGTGTCCATGTACACTATATTCCTGTTCATACACAACCCTTTTTTAAAAACATTGGTTTTAAAGAACAGGATTTTCCAGAGAGTGTTGCCTATTATCAGAAAGCTATTACCCTCCCTATATATGTTGATTTAAGTGATGAGATAGTAGATTATATCGTCGGAACCTTATCTGAAATACTGGTTTAAACCATTATACAGATAGTAGAAATAACTAAAATTAGTATTAAAAAATATTAAATCATTATAAGCTTCCAACATATTGAATAAATTACAGATTCAGTTACTTTATTCTGGAAAGAGTATCATTGATTATTAGTGATGTATAAATTGATCATTACATGAAAAATAGAGAGCAACAGGTAATAAATGCGTATAAACTGAGATTGCGTCAAGTAACCGTGTGTGATCTGGAGTTGTTGAGGACATGGCGTAATTCTTCAGAAATACGGAAAAACATGTTGTCCCAGTCGATTATTTCAACAGCAGAACAGAAAAAATGGTTTCAAAAAATTTCAATACAACAAAAGAACCAGCAGGCATTTCATTTTGTTGTTGAATACAAAGATAAACCGGTGGGGTATGCAAATTTTAATTATGAAAACCGGCAAACAGGACTCTATATTGGTGAAGAAAAATATCGTGGTACCATTTTAGCTTTTTGTCTGGCATTGGCATTACTTGATTTTGTTTTTTTCCAGTTGTGTGAGAAAGAATTAGAAGCCATTGTATTGTCCCAAAATCAGGCTGCAATAAGGTTTAACAAAAAACTCGGCTATCAAATAGTATCTGAAATAGAAGATATTGTTACTATGCATCTGACAAAGGAACGTTATTTGCAAGGTAAAAACGAATTAAAAAAAATTATCAGAATATAATGAATCTTTGAACCAGAAGAGATATATAAATCAATTATGACTCAAACTAAAGTTAACAATATTCAACGTTTAAAGAAAGTTTTTAGCCAGTCGTTATCAATTTCTGAATCTCAGATTAATGATGAGCTGGAATATAATAGTATTCAACAGTGGGATTCAACTGCACATATGGCTCTGGTGGCCCAGCTGGAAGCTGAATTTAATATTATGCTGGATATTGATGATATTATTGATATGAGTAGTGTTGGCAAGTGTAAAGAGATTTTGAAAAAATATAATGTTGAATTATAAAATTGAGCAAAGCCTGAAACTTTCCGGAAAAAAAGCAATAATTACAGGAGCATCCAGGGGTATAGGCGCTGCAATGGCCAAAGCCTTTGCTCGTGCTGGTGTTAATCTTGTTCTGATATCAAGAACTGAAGAGAATCTTAAAGAGCTTGTTCACGAGATTCAGCTTATTTATTCTCAGGAAGCCCCGCTGAACAAGAGAGAAAAAACAGATGGCTATGCAAATAAAGTATTATATTATGCAGTTGATTTAACAGATGAAAATACAGTAAAAAAGACATTTGCAGATATTTCATCTTTTGGGGGGATCGACATTTTAATCAATAATGCCGGGAAAATGACACCTAAACCTCTGGCATTTGTAAAATCAGAAGATATACAGTCTCAATTTGAAATTAATACTTTTGCAGTGATACGTTGTTGCCAATATGTTTCAAGATTAATGATCCGTAATGGAGGCGGAAGCATTATAAATATTGCTTCTATGTTAGGAGAGTATGGCCAGCAGGGGCAAAGTATTTATGCTGCCAGTAAAGCTGCTGTCAGTGGATTGACACGTTCTCTGGCCCAGGAATTAGCAAATTATCAAATTCGTGTTAATGCAATTGCACCCGGAGTTATTAACACATCTCTGTTGTCAGTACTTACTGATAAGGAAAAAGAACAGATCCGAACAAGAATTGCTTTGCAACGTTTTGGGCAGCCGGAAGAAGTGGCAAATACCTGCCTCTTTCTGGCAAGTGACTGGTCTTCTTATATCACCGGTCAGGTTATTGATGTGGATGGTGGAGTACACTTTTGAGTTTTAAGCGGCTTCTTGAACAACATCAGGGTATAGCTTTAATTGATCAGGATGGTTCTGAAATGACATACAATCAACTATGCCTGAAAACCGATCAGATTAATGAGGAGCTTGATCAGGTTAATAATAATCCTTTGTTGATATTTATTCTGTGTCAGCAAAATATAGCAACCGTTCTTGCCATAACTGCTGTTATGAGAAGTCATCATGTCGCTTTTTTAATTCCGGAAACTGTAGATAACTCAATGTTGTCTAAACTGATAGATATTTACTTGCCGAATATTATTTATCATACGGATGATACCAGTCAGAATATAGAAAACTTGGTAAATAAACCAGTTGCTTTACATCCCGATCTCTGTTTTTTACTTTCAACCTCAGGATCGACCGGTACTCCAAAACAAGTTAAGATATCCAACTCAAATCTGTATGAAAATGCCAAATCAATAGCTAGCTACCTGGAAATATCAAAAAAAGACCGTGCAATAACCTCGTTACCATTAAGTTATTCCTACGGTCTTTCTGTACTAACCAGCCATTTATACGCGGGGGCATCTGTTTTAGTTTCCAGTGCCTCTATAATGACTCGTTCTTTTTGGCAGCAAATTGAACAATATCAGATTACTGGCTTAACAGGTGTTCCCTATATCTACGAAATATATAAAAAACTAAAATTAACCGATAGGGAGTTACCCTCTCTGAAAACTTTGACACAGGCAGGGGGGAAGCTTGCTCCTGAGTTAGTGACTTACTTTGCGGAATATGCTGCTAAAACATCCAGACGTTTTTTTATAATGTATGGTCAGACTGAAGCGACTGCGAGAATGTCGTATCTGCCATCGGATCAGGTGCTAAAAAACCCTCAAAGTATTGGATTTGAAATACCTGGAGGCCGTTTTGAGTTAATTGATAATGAAAACAAACTAATTACAGAAGCTAATAAAGAAGGAGAGCTTACATATAAAGGTCCGAATGTTATGATGGGTTATGCCAATAACAGAGATGATCTGGCTTCTGATGAAAAATTAGGTTCATTACATACAGGCGATCTGGCTTATAGGGATAAAGAGGGCAGGTATTATATAACAGGTCGTAAGTCCCGATTTATAAAAGTTTCCGGTTTACGTATTAATTTATCTGATGTGGAAAAATTTCTTCTGGAAAGAGGCTTTGATTCTGCCTGTACAGGTCAGGATGATGCTCTGGTTATTATGATCAAAAGCAAAGATGATCCGTCTGAAAAAGTTAAACACATCCTCCATGAATGCTTACATATTTATCCCGGTCTAATACATGTAAAAAACACATCATCTTTTCCTTATAATGAAAATGGCAAGAAAGATTACATGAAGATTTATCAACAGGTAACAGGAGAGTTGAATAATGGATGATTTGTTATCCTCTTTTTATTCATTACCTGTTTTTGACTTAAAGCATGATGAAAAAAGAATATTGTTGAATAATGCACTGAATCAATTGAATATTCATCACTATAATAATTGTAAGGAGTACCGTAATTTAATAAATGCAATGAGCTTTAAACTGGAAGTGTCAGATTGTCAACAACAGCCCTATATTGTTGCAAGGTTATTTAAAATGCTGGAATTAAAAAGTATTTCATCGGATAACATATTCAAACGATTGTATTCATCAGGTACTTCATCAGAAAATGTATCGAATATTTTTCTGGATGGGCAATCTGCTAAAGAACAAAGTAAAGTTCTGTCAAAAATCCTGCAGGAATTTACTGGAAAACAAAGGCTGCCGATGTTGTTGATTGATTCGCCTGATATAATAAAAAATAAAAAATCGTTTTCAGCAAGAGGTGCTGGTATTAAGGGGTTATCATTTCTTGGAAGAGATCATACCTATGCTCTAAATAGTGATATGTCCATAAATTATAAAGCTATTGATGATTTTCTCGTAAAACATTCTAATCAGACAATATTGATTTTTGGTTTTACATTTATGATATGGAAATATCTTGTTCAGCCTTTAAAAGAGCAGGGGCAAAGCCTGAATATAGCGAATTCCATTCTTTTTCATAGTGGCGGATGGAAAAAGCTACAAACACAATCAGTTGATAATCATACATTTAAGCAATTCTGTTATGATATTCTTGGAAATACAAGGGTGCATAATTTTTATGGAATGGTTGAACAGACTGGAACAGTTTATGTCGAATGTGAACATGGATTTTTACATACACCGGTTTTTTCAGATATACTTATCAGAGATATTCAAACTTATCGTGTATTAGATAATGGAGAAAAAGGTTTAATCCAGCTTTTATCTGTTTTACCACGAAGTTATCCGGGTCATAGTATTCTCACTGAAGATTTAGGACGAATTATAGGAACTGATAATTGTTCATGTGGTAGAAAAGGGCATTACTTTCATGTCTATGGAAGGTTACCTCAATCTGAAACTCGAGGCTGTAGTGATACCTACCAGTAATTTAGATAAGAGTAAAGATCTAAACTTGCCTGATGCAAAAAAGATCGTATCATCAATGCCTGCTGGACTATCTGATTCGCCCTTTAATGAGACCGTGGTTCAGTTTTGTCAACAGCTCAGTGATTCACTTCTTAATAATAAAATATACAGACAACATGGCGAACTGGTGGCATTAGGTTTCTGGCTTCGAAAGAGTCATATTGGCATACTTAAAAAACATTTTTATTCAGGGAAAAATATTTACAGACCCAGAGGAGTAGCTTTTCATATAACACCGAGTAATGTTGATGTTATGTTTGTTTATTCATGGGTTTTGTCACTTCTTGTTGGTAATAAAAATATTGTTAGATTATCATCTAAAAAAATTTATGTGCAAAATTTATTAGTAGATATTATTAATACACTTCTATTCTTACC
>JALUZF010000062.1 GCA_027012135.1 Gammaproteobacteria bacterium | reverse complement strand
GTTGCATAACGATTTAAAGCATCTGCCAGCCATACAACAGAATATTCCGGAAAATTTACTGCTTAATGTGGATTATCAGCGTTTCCAGCAGGTTCTTATTAATCTTTTAAAAAATGCCATTGATGCTGGGGATCAGACTAACCAGATCAGTCTGCAGGCTTCTTTATGCCGTGAACCATTTAGCCCCCTGCCTCACGGAAGCTATATTATTGGTGATGTATCTGAGGGTATTTCTAATAAGATGAAAAAAACATTTTCGGATAAAGAAACTGGCTGTAAAGCGGCCTGCGCCAGCCTGCACATTAAAGACACCGGCCATGGAATTACACAGGAAACTATGGTACATATTTTTGACCCTTTTTTTACTACCAAGGCTCCGGGACAGGGCATGGGAATTGGCCTGTATATTGCCCAGGAAATTATTCGTGAACACGCCGGGGAAATTGCGGTACTCAGCCATCCCGGACAGGGTACAGAATTTATAATCCGTCTGCCCTGTTTTCAACCGACAGCTCCACCTTGAATTCAAGATTCAAATAATACCCATAAGATAGATAAATTCATCTAACACAATAACTAATCAATCTCGGAATCCCAAATAAATGGTCACTCAAACTGCAGAAAATATTGATACACCTGACTCTACAGAGGCCACAACCGCCTCTGTCCTGATTATTGATGATGAACCAATAGCCATAAAAAATCTCAGTTATGTACTGAACCGTGAAGGCTATAAGGTAACCACCCGAAGTACTGGAACCGGTGGTTTCAGGGCACTGGAAGAGCAGGTATTTGATGTGGTTATTACCGATCTAAAAATGGAAAAAGTGGATGGTATGGGGATTTTAAAAAAAGCACAGGAAGTCGACCAAGATCTTCCTGTGATCCTGCTAACGGGACACGGCTCCTATGATTCGGTGGTTAAAGCCATGAAAATGGGCGCATATCATTATTTATCCAAACCCTATCAACTGGATGATATACGGGAAACCGTCAAAAATGCTCTGGAGCTGGTTCACCTTAAACGTGAAAACAAACGTCTAAAGTCCCATATTTCCAATGAAGCAGCAGGTATACAGATACTTTCTCAGGATCCGCATATTCTCAGTCTGGTGGATACCATGAGGCAAATTGCACCTTCTGACTGCAGCGTTATTATTTCCGGTGAGAATGGTACCGGCAGGGAGCTGGCGGCCCGTTTTATTCATGCCAACAGCCTGAGGTACAAGCAGCCGTTTATTGTTGTTAACTGCAGTTCCCTGCAGGAAGAAATACTGGACAGTGAATTATTTGGCCGTACTGATGCTTCCGGCAGCAAACAAGGTGGTCTGCTTGCCGAAACAACTGGCGGAACCCTGTTTCTGGATGAAATTAACCATATGTCTCCCGGTCTGCAGGTAAAATTATTAAGAGTCATTCAGGAAAAAGCGATTCAAAGTCTGAATGGTAAACAGAATTTTCCCGTTAATGTCCGTTTTCTAGCGGCCACTAATCAGGATCTGGAACAGGCTGTATCCGAGGGTCTGTTCAGAGAAGACCTGTTTTACCGTCTTAATATTATCCATATTCACCTGCCGCCGCTGACTGAAAGAACAGAAGATATTGCTTTGCTGGCCTATTATTTTCTGAAAAGACACAGCCGTTTAATGGATAAGGTCATTGATGATTTTGAACCTGAAGTCATTGAAGCCCTGAATCAATACCACTTCCCCGGCAATATCCGTGAACTTGAAAACCTGATTGAACGGGCTGTAGTGCTGGCTACCGGCAATACCATTACCCTGGCCCAGTTACCGTCCAGTTTAACGGATCACTCCCTGTCGGTTATGCGTTTTAATAAAAACCGCCTGCCGACTCTGGATGAACAGGAAATTGAATATATTAAGTGGGTTCTGGATAAATGCGGCGGTAACAGAACCCGGGCCGCTGCAATTTTAGGTATTGACCGTGTTTCACTCTGGCGAAAAATTAAGAAAAACAACCTTTAATATGTTCTACAGTTATTAATTTAAGCTTAATTATATCTGGTTAAGATTAAATTAAGCTTAACCAGATATAATTATGCAATCTTTGACCAAAAGGAACTTGTTCATCAATAATATAAAATCTAATTTTCTACTTTTAAGATATGTATGAAAACTAACTATAACAATAATAACTGAGGTATATATGTTATCTGGTTCCCCAAATCCTGAGAGCAGTTTCAAAAGCACCAGGAACAATACCAATAAAAATATTTTTTCCTGGTCTAATTTCTGGAAATACTATTTATTCTTTTTTTACTTTTCCGGCCTCTATCAAATAATTATTATTGCCTCTGGTACTGCAGGTGGTGTCGGCTTACGCCAGGCCATTTATATGAGTTTTTTATGGCTGATACCGCTCCTGTTATTGCCAAAATACAGTAAACTGATTTCTGGCTCTGTCGGCCTGCTACTTTGGGCTACATCACTGGTATCCATGGGCTATCTGGCATTATACGGCCAGGACTTTTCCCAAAGTGTTTTATTTATTATTTTTGAATCCAATGCCTCTGAGTCCAGAGAGTTTCTTGAGTCTTATTTCAAATGGTGGATGGTTCCCGCTCTGATTATCTATACATTGCTCCCTTATCTTCTCTGGAAGCACCTGCAGCCACTTTATATTACTTCCACAAGGTTAAAAGTTTCACTGGTTTTAGCACTATCCTTTATAGTCAGCTGGCCCACATTTAATCAATACATCATAAAAAACCACGACCTGGATTATGCTACTGCTTTGCAGATGGATCGTATGGAACCTGCTGCACCCTGGCATCTGGTTATGGGCTATATTAAGTATAGAAAAACACTGAAAGAAATTGAGCACTATCTTCTGGCCAACAAAACACTGTCTCCCATACAGGGACTGGTTGATAAAAATGCCAACAGTAATAACACCCTGGTACTGATAATAGGTGAGTCTACAAATCGTCAAAGAATGAGCCTGTATGGGTATCAGCGTAAAACCACCCCTGAACTGGATGCCATGAGGGATGAATTGCTGGTATTTGATAATATTTATTCTCCCCGGCCTTATACCATTGAAACCCTGCAGCAGGTACTGACTTTTGCCGACCAGAAAAATCCTGACCTGTTTCTGAAAAAGCCGACATTAATCAACTTAATGAAACAGGCGGGTTATAAAACTTACTGGATCACCAACCAACAGACCCAGACTAAAAGAAATACAATGCTTACAACCTTTTCAAAACAGGCTGATAAGCAGATTTATTTAAATAATAATCGCATGCAGGATTCTACCCAGTATGATGGCGTAGTTATCCGGCCTTTTCAAAAAATCTTAAATGAACCGGCACAGAAAAAATTTATTGTCATTCATTTACTGGGTACTCACAGAAAGTATCATTATCGTTTTCCAGAAGAATTCGCTGTATTTCAGGGTAATAGTGACTTACCAAAATGGTTAAATGATTCACAGGCAGAAGAATACAATGATTATGATAATGCCATTGCCTATAATGACTTTGTAGTTTCTGAACTCATAAAACAGTTTAAACAGCATAATGACCATGGAATGCTGGTTTATTTTTCAGACCATGGTGAAGAAGTTTATGACCGTCCGGAAAAGCTATTTACCGGACGCAATGAAGCAGCACCGACCAGTGCCATGTATACTATTCCATTTATAGTCTGGCAAAGCCCTTCATGGCGTCAGAGTAATCCTGTTGATAATAAAGAGGAAGTTATTCACAGAGCGTACAGTACCTCAGATTTTATTTATACCTGGTCAGAGCTGGCAGGTATTTCATATAATGATTTTGATGTCAGCCGCAGTATTGTTAACCAGGCTTTTAAACAACATCCTGTCTGGATAGGCAACCCAGACAATCCCAAAAAACTTAGAGATTTAAATGTTAATCCATTTCCGGATTTAAGAACAGCGCCATCTAGCCGGGCCATATCAATATCAGACGATAAAAAAGTTAATACAGCTCTTTTATAAGTATTATCTCTTAAGGGGGTTATAAGCTTTCATATAAAGAATTACATAAACTTTACCCGCAATAAAAAAGCGTATAAATAAAAAACATATTTATACGCTTTTTTTTGACTACTGTTTTATTACAGCATTTTTTTAAGGGTTTTTACCGGCATTCCTTAAAGATTAAAGCATTACATTTAGCGCAAATATCTTTATCCAGTTTTTTGTATATATGAGCAATAGCTGCGGGCTTAGAATCAAAAAAGTGGGTATTACCAATATGTTTAATAAAGCCGGACCTGGCGGCAAACTCATACACATTCGATTTTAAACCTACAAAATACAGACCGCCGCCATGCTGCTTCAGGCTGTTATTTTCAGCAATCATTGCTTCTGCACCGGCCAGGTCAATAAAGTTAATACCGGTTGCCACAATCAGGATATGATGAATATGCTCATTTTCCACAATCTTGGCAATACGGTTCTGGATATGATTGACTGAACCGAAATAAATAGACATATCAATACGAATAATTTTTACCTGTGGACACTGCTTAACAGGCTTTTGCTTGATATTAATCAGTTTACGCTTGGGTGCATCCGGTTCTTCATCAAAAGACAGGGTTGGAATACGCGGCGTAGAAGTTTTGGCCAGAAACAGTACTAACGACAATATTACACCCAGATAAATAGCAAATTCCAGTTCCAGAAACAAAGTAGCCAGAAAAGTCGTTATTAAGACACTGGACTCTGATGTACTGAAAGAAAGTGTATGTTTAATCTGTTTGAAGTCAATCAGATTATAGGCAACCAGCAAAATTACCCCGCCCATGGCGGCAATAGGCAGATACGCCGTCAACGGTGCAATTAACAGCACAATAACCATTAAAAACAGGGCTGCAAAAATAGCGGACATTGGTGTTTTTGCACCCGCTTCATAGTTAATTCCGGAGCGGGTAAAGGAACCGGAACCTGCGTAACTGGAGAAAAAGCTACCGGTCATATTCGACAGCCCCTGTCCAATAAACTCCTGATTGGAGTCAATTCGCTGATTGGACTTGGTTGCCACGGCCCTACTAATGGAAACCGCTTCAATTAAACCCAGCAATGCCACCGCAAAAGCCTGCGGAGCCAGCAGTTTAATGGTTTCAAAAGAAAATTCTGGATGTGACAAAGGTGGCAGGTGAGCTGGAATTTCTCCTACCAGTTTAATATCCGTAAAGTTTTTCAGGTACAGTGCCAGTACACTACCGACAATCATACCAATTAACAGGTTAGGTAGTTTAGGCATGAATTTTTTAGCCAGCATGGCTGTTAACAGGGTCGCCAGGGCAATAAGCAGCAGATAAGGATTGATCTGGTTAAATTCAGTAAACAGATCCATCCAGGTATGCACAAATGATTCACCCTTAGGTACTATAATACCGGTAATATGTTTTAACTGACTGGTAGCAATCAGGATAGCCGCCCCTGCGGTAAAACCTATCACTACCGTATGCGAAACAAAATTAACCAGAGAACCCAGACGAGCCACACCAAAACCGAACTGATAAACACCGGCCAGAAAAGTTAAGGTTAAGGCCATATTAATAAACTCCGGTGTTCCCGGTGTAGCGTAATTACTAACGGCAGAAAAGACTACGATGGAAATGGCTGTTGTCGGCCCGGAGACCAGATGATAGGATGAACCAAACAACGCCGCAATAATGGGCGTAACCATGGCAGTATATAAACCATATTCCGGAGGTAAGCCCGCAATGGTCGCAAAGGCCACACCCTGCGGTAGTACAATAACGGCACCGGTCAAACCGGCAATGAGATCGGCTTTAATAGTCTCTTTATTGACCATTTTAAACCAGATCAGAAAAGGAAATATTTTCTCTAAATTCATTTACAGGACCTATATAAAAATAAGCACAAAACAGCGGTTTCTACCGTGAAAATAACGCCGTAGCTATTATCGAGCTTTTATTATAACCAGAAGGCTAACTAGCGGTTTTCCATAAAGAAATATGGAAATTTGAACAAAATTTTACACCCACATTATCCTTTTATTTTACTAATAAAGCAAGTTCTAATATTCTTTTATATAACAATTCTGCTGTACTGTTACTTTCTGAAACAGGCGAAGTCACTGCCTGATAATTTATAATTTTCTTGATCTAAATTGCTTATTTATGTCTGTGTTTCTACTATACTGCTTAACCTGTCATTTAACACCAGACAACAGACCATCCATACCATGATTTCAGGACGATTAAAAAAAAGAATCATCACTATCTCCAGGATTATTGGTTTTTTCTCTATGGGCTTTAGCCTGTCCCTTATTTTCCCTATTCTGGTTTCTTTGTGGTACGACGATCATGAGGCCATTCATTTCTTTAATGCCTTTCTGTTAATGTTTATTCCAGGCAGTCTGCTGTGGTACAGCACACGCAATAAAGCAATTGATCTGACCGTACGCGACGGCTTTCTGGTCGTCACCATATTCTGGACCTGGATCAGTTTGCTGGCTTCCTGGCCGCTCATTCTCGGGGCACACCTGTCCTATACTGATGCCATATTTGAATCCATATCAGCTTTTACTACCACCGGTTCAACCGTTATTACCCATCTGGAAGGTCTGCCGAAATCCATTTTATTTTACCGTCAGCAATTACAGTGGTTTGGCGGCATGGGTATGGTAGTTCTGGCCATTGCCATTCTGCCCATGATTGGTATCGGTGGTATGCAGTTATACAAAGCTGAGGCACCCGGCCCGTTTAAGGAGCAGAAGATCACCCCACGCCTGTCTAAAACAGCCCGTTCCTTATGGGGTATCTATGTCGTTATTACCCTGCTCAATGCCCTGGCCTACTGGCTGGCCGGCATGTCTCCCTTTGATGCTGTATCACACAGTCTTTCTACTGTTTCTACCGGCGGCTTCTCCACCCACGATGCCAGTCTGGGTTATTTTCAAAGCCCTCTTATAGAAAGTATTGCTATTATTTTTATGTTGCTGGGCGGTATTAATTTCAGTATTC
Source organism: Gammaproteobacteria bacterium (assembly GCA_027012135.1). Classification (GTDB taxonomy): domain Bacteria; phylum Pseudomonadota; class Gammaproteobacteria; order GRL18; family GRL18; genus JANELJ01. The sequence goes on along the minus strand of JALUZF010000062.1, from coordinate 5,270 downwards.
ATTACCTGGCTCTGCACCGGGGCGGAATTAAGTCTTATTGGGAAGATATAGAAGTGCGCAGCTTTCTACTGTTTGTTTTTGCCGTAGTTATTTTTTCCAGCCTGTTACTGTATCTGCAGGGAACCTATCATTCCTTTTCATCCAGTTTTGAAAATGCATGTTTTGAAGTAGTCAGTATTGTTACCAGTACCGGTTTTGGCACAGCTGATTTTTCCCAATGGCCCGGTGCTCTGCCGGTGCTGCTTATTTTTATCAGCTTTGTGGGTGGCTGTGGTGGTTCCACCGCCGGCGGTATGAAAGTCATGCGTATGAATGTGATTTTTCAGCAGGGTATTCGGGAAATCCGGCGTCTGATCCATCCGCACGCACAATATCCCATCAGAGTCGGACGACAGTTACTGGATGAAAGAACCGTAGAAGCCGTATGGGGATTTATGGCCATGTATGTCGCCACTTTCGTGATCCTCATGCTGCTGATGATGCAGACCGGACTGGATCAGGTTACTGCTTTTTCAGCCATTGCTACCAGTATGAATAACCTCGGCCCAGGTCTGGGTGAGGTTACCACCACTTTTGCCAGTGTCAGTGATCCCGGTAAGGTCATTGCCATGATTGCCATGCTGCTGGGCAGACTGGAAGTATTTACTGTTCTGGTATTACTGACACCGGAGTTCTGGAAACAGTAAACTTTCCCCTCATCCCAACCTTCTTCCGTAGGGAGAAAGGAATTGAGAGCAATTAAACTGCCGGATTATTAGTACGTAAATACTTACTTGCTTCAATCATATTGCTTAACGCCGGCCTGACTTCATGCCACTGGCGGGTTTTGAGTCCACAGTCAGGATTGACCCAAAGGCGTTCTGCCGGTATCCGGATACTGGCTTTGAGCAGCAGATCTACCATGGCATCCACGTCCGGTATATTGGGTGAGTGGATATCATAAACACCTGGACCAATCTCATTGGGATACTGAAATTCATCAAACACGTCCAGTAATTCCATATCTGAGCGGGAGGTTTCAATGGTGATCACATCAGCATCCATCCTGGCTATTGCTTCAATAATATCATTAAATTCCGAATAGCACATATGGGTATGGATTTGTGTCTCATCTTTAACCCCATTAGCCGCTATTCGAAACGCCCTGATGGCCCAGTCCAGATATTCCTGCCACTGTGAACGGCGCAAAGGCAGGCCTTCCCGAAAAGCCGCTTCATCTATCTGGATAATACCGATACCCGCCTGTTCCAGATCCAGCACCTCATCACGGATGGCCAGAGCAATCTGATAAGCGGTCTGTGAACGGGGCTGATCATCCCGCACAAATGACCAGTTCAGGATAGTAACTGGTCCGGTTAACATACCTTTCACAGGCTTATCAGTTAATGACTGGGCATATTGAATCCATGCTACCGTCATAGCCTGTGGTCTGGATATATCACCGTATAAGATGGGCGGTTTAACACAACGGGAACCATAAGACTGTACCCAGCCGAAACGGCTAAAGGCATAACCCTCAAGTTGCTCACCAAAATATTCCACCATATCGTTGCGCTCAGCTTCACCGTGTACCAGCACATCCAGCCCAAGGCGTTCCTGTTCGTTAATACTGCACTGAATTTCCTGCTGGAGTTTTTGCCGGTATTCAGTTTCTGAACAGTCACCATCCCGGTACTGTTTTCTGATCCGGCGTATTTCTGCTGTTTGCGGAAATGAACCTATGGTGGTCGTTGGGAATAGGGGCAGTTTCAAACGCTGTTTCTGTATTTTGGCACGAACACTATAATCTGACTGTCTATTTGCCATTTTTTCCGTAATGGCATTAACGTGCTCTTTAACCTGTAAATTATGAACCCGTTCAGACTGCTGCCGTGACCGGATACAGCGCTGATTTTCTTCAAGCTCAGTGGATACCGTATCAACACCGTTAGTCAGAGCCTGTTTAATAATAACCAGCTCTTCAAGTTTCTGTACTGCAAAAGATAACCAGCTTTTTATTTCCTCATCCAGTTCTGTCTCACTGTTCAGATCAACAGGAACATGTAATAAAGAGCATGATGGTGCCAGCCATAAGCGTTCCTGCAAGCGCTCATAAACCGGTTCCAGCCACCTGATAGTGCTCTTTAAATTCGACTTCCAGATATTCCGGCCATTGATAATACCCAGAGACAATATTCGGGAAGACGGCAGCCAGTCAAGAACCTGTGCCACTTCCTGTTTATTATCCACGGCATTAATATGTAGACCGTTAACAGGCAGTTCACAGGCCAGTTGCAGATTTTCCTGAAGCTGACCAAAATAAGTCGTTAGTAACAATTTAACAGGAGACGTTTGTAAACGATAATAGGCCACTCTTAAGGCATGCTGCCAGGATTCTGATAATTCAGTCACCAGAACCGGTTCATCTATCTGTACCCATTCAACACCCTGTTCAGCCAATAATACTAACAACTCACCATAGACATTCAATAAAGGTTCCAGAAGCTCCAGCCGATCGCTATTATCTTTGGACTTACCCAGCCATAAATAAGTCACCGGACCAATAATAACCGGCTTTACAGGCAAATTAAGTGTTTTAGCCTGCTTTATCTGTGCCAGTAAACGGTTCGGATTAAGCGAAAAAGTACTGTCTGCTGTATATTCCGGTACAATATAATGATAATTGGTATCAAACCATTTGGTCATTTCACCGGCGCTTAAATCATTTAAACCATCACCATCAATTAATGACTGACCACAGCCGCATTTATCCTCGCGCACTGACTGTCCCCTTGCAATGGTAAAGTACTGATCCAGCTCATTACTATTATTAAAAGCGGTACTGCTTTTAAAACGCGGTGGAATATTGCCTACCAGAAAACTGGTATCCAGCACCTGATCATAAAAAGAATAGTCTCCTGCGGGCAGCCAGTCCAGTTGTTTTTGCTGCTGCCAGTGTTTTGCTCTTAAATCCGCTCCGGTAAGCTCCAGTTCGTCCTGAGCAGTATTGCCCTGCCAGTATGATTCCAGGGCAAACTTCAGTTCACGTTGCTTTCCAATTCTGGGAAATCCCAGATTATGTATAATCGGCATTATTATTCTCCTTGTTTTTTAATACCCACTATTGTATTGATATTATTTATGAATAATAATGATGTTTTTTGTTAAAATGATGAGTATTTCTCATGCAAAACCCATTGCTTTTTAAAAATAGAATATGATAGAAAACAGTCATCTTAAAATTATTCAGGCTCTGCATCACAATGGTACCCTGACAGAAGCGGCCAATGCTCTGTGTCTGACCCAGTCTGCGCTGTCACATCAGATCCGTTATCTGGAAAAAAAACTGGACCTTAAACTATGGGAAAAAGACGGTCGAAATATTCGCCTGACCCAGGCCGGTGAATTATTACTTCAGACCGCTCAACAGGTTCTGCCGGTACTGGAACAGGCTGAAAAAACCCTGCAGGCCTATGCCAGTGGACAGCAGGGCTATCTGCGTATTGGTGTGGAATGCTACCCCTGTTATGAATGGCTGACCCGGATCATCGGACAGTTTATACAGCAAATGCCTGATATCAATATTGATATTATCAATAAATTTCAGTTTACCGGTCTGGAAGGTCTGTTAAATTATCATGTGGATGTTTTAATTACCCCGGATCCGGTAAAAAAGTCCGGTATTGTTTATATTCCGCTACTGGAGTATGAACTGATGCTGGTCACGGCACTGGAACATCCCCTGGCCGGATATCAATACATTAAGCCGGAACACCTGGCTGATCAGATCCTGTTCACCTTTCCCGTTGCCCTGGAGCGGCTTGACATTCTAAATCATTTTTTACGACCGGCCCATATAGAACCCGCCAGTCTTCAGCTTATAGAATCCCTGGACATTATGCTCAAGCTTACTGAAGTTCAGCGCGGAGTCTGTGTACTGCCACAATGGCTGGCTGATAATAAGAATACAGAAAATAAACTGTCCACCGTACCCATCAGCAAAAAAGGTTTGCAAAAACAGTTATTTCTGGCCATGAGGGAAAAGGATCAGGACATTAGCTATATTCAGAAATTTATCGATATCGGCCAGACAGTGAAAATATAAACCGATACTAATGATTCCAGATTTAAAGCAGAGCCGATTTTTCAGAGTACTTGTAATAAAAAGCCCGGACTTCTAAACTTATTATGAACAACATAAAAGGATTGCCATGGCTTCTGCAGAAACTCAAACCAGCGTATTACAGTTTAATCAGATCCATATTGATGTAGCCCGCAATGCCACCGATGACTTTAATCTGTTTCACGACAGCCAGCAATGGTCAAGAATTTATCAGAATCCCTTTCACGGCCCTATTGCACTGGGTTTTCAGATTGAATCATTAATTGAAAACCAGATTCTGCAACACAGACAAATTCATAATGAACTTGAGCTTATACAGAAGCAACAGCTCCAGTTTAGTAATTACCAGTTTAACTTTGCCAATGCCATTAAACCGGATCAGAATATCCGTATTAATATCCGCAATACTCAGACCTCTAAAGACAGTGAAGTTCCTTTTCTAAGCAACCGGGTCAGTGTAAAAGCAGACAATCAACTGGCATTAATTGGCTTTAAAAAAGAAACGACACAGCCTCTGTTTCTGGCTGATTCAGATTTTAACAGCCTTCCGGAATCACTCAGCAACCAGCCCGATCGCAGTATTCTGGATATTCATATCAATGGTCAGCAGAAAACTTTTTTTCTCAAAAGAAAGTTTATGAATGTCAGTAATGCCAAAAACTTTTTATGTGGTTCCAGAGTCGATCAGCGGATGTTTTTTGATGAACTGAAGAACCGCTACCAGTTTCCGGAAATATTTCCCTGCGCATTTATTTCCTGCGCTCTGCTGGAAAAGTTTCTGCTTAAAAAGCTGGATTTTGAACGTTCTCCCATGGTTTACGGCTCACATAAAATCAGTGTTGACCGTACTGTTCTGGCTCAGTTGAAAAGCAATGATCGTCTGCATATTTTAATCCATCTGACCCGCCCAGACAGCGGATCCGACTCTAAAAACCAAAACCAGATGTATGAGTGTTACGGGCTTATACACAATAATGATATTCTGTTCCGGGCACTGGTTGAACTGATCCCCCTGCAGACTATTCTTAAAAACTTAAAAAGCAAATAATTATTGGACTACCTGTCTCTATTTTTAATAAGTCTGTTTTATTAATCATGCCATAAAAACTTGCCATTCATAAAAAAATACATTATCTTGTATCTCAACAAAAAACACACACTATATATA
>JALUZF010000061.1 GCA_027012135.1 Gammaproteobacteria bacterium | reverse complement strand
GGTCAGGTGAAGTATTTTAACTTTCCCGGTAAAGGAAAACAGATTGAGCCTGCTGTCCGCTGCGCTGTTGTTTGACATGAGTAGAACCCTCTTAAAATATTAAATCTTACTAATATTAAGCATAAAACAGGCCATAATCATATAACTCAATGAAAATTATAAATAAATTATTAATTTTATCACTCTTTTTTTAAATCCGAACTATCAGAGTGCATTGTTATGGGGCATTAATAGCTAAAGTTCTGTAAAAAGAACTAAAACAAAACGTTAAAATTGTAGCTTGGTAAATCTCATTTATTAAGACCGGTTATTTTTGTGTGATTATTATTACCAAAACCATAGAATATTTTTCGCAGTGATTTAATTTCAGGTAAAATCAATGCTATTATCACCCTGCTTTTTTAATCAAATTTTTATTCCTGGAGCAAACCAGCCAAATTATGAGCCATCTGTCTGAATACCTGATCAACCAGCCCAATGTGGCTTATAAAACCACCTGTCCTTATTGCGGAGTGGGCTGTGGGGTGCTGGCACGAGTGGATCAAAATGGTGTGGTTACGGTTAAGGGTGATCCGGAACATCCGGCTAATCAGGGACGTCTCTGCTCGAAGGGGACGGCTCTGGGTGAAACCGTTGCACTGCATGAACGTCAGCTCTATCCTGAAATTATGGGCCAGCAGGTCAGCTGGGAACAGGCTCTGGCTTCTGCCGCCGGACGGTTTAAGGAAACCATAGCAGAATACGGCTCGGATTCTGTGGCCTTTTATGTCTCCGGTCAGCTGTTAACCGAAGATTATTATGTGGCTAATAAGCTGATGAAAGGTTTTATCGGCTCAGCAAATATTGATACCAATTCCAGGCTGTGTATGTCCTCAGCGGTGGCGGCCTATAAAAGAGCCTTCGGTGAGGATATTGTGCCCTGTTCCTATGATGATCTGGATCGGGCTAAACTGATTGTACTGACCGGCAGCAATACAGCCTGGTGCCACCCGGTGATTTATCAGCGGATTGCAAAAGCTAAAAAGCTGAATCCTGATCTGCAGATTGTTACTATTGACCCGCGTATCACCCAGACTACTACCATCAGCAATCTGCACCTGGCCCTAAAGCCCGGCACCGATGCGATTTTATTTAACGGGCTGCTGGTGTATCTGCAGCAGCAGGGTGAAGCCAATAGCCTGTATCAGGATAATTTTACCAGCGGTTTTGAGCAGGCTCTGGATGCGGCCCGGGCAAGTGCACCGGATATTGCCTCTGTGGCACAACAATGTCAGCTTGAACCGGCGGATGTAGAGCGTTTTTACCGCCTGTTTGCTCGTACCGAACGGGTGATTACTGCTTTTTCCCAGGGGATTAATCAGTCCGGTTCCGGTACTGATAAGGGCAATAGCATTATTAACTGCCATTTACTGACCGGCCGGCTGGGTCGTCCGGGTATGGGGCCTTTTTCACTGACCGGTCAGCCTAATGCCATGGGCGGCCGGGAAGTGGGCGGTCTGGCGAATCAGCTGGCGGCGCATATGGATATTAACTCAGCTGAACAGCGGGCACTGGTACAGGACTTCTGGCAGTCTCCTGTTATTGCTGAAAGTGAAGGGCTCAAAGCGGTAGAGCTGTTTGATGCCATTGCCGAGGGTAAAATTAAAGCTGTCTGGATAATGGCAACCAATCCGGTGGTGAGTTTGCCTGATGCTGATAAGGTAAAAGCCGCACTGGAGCAATGCCCGCTGGTGGTGGTTTCCGACTGTGTGCAGCAGACGGATACCAGTAAACTGGCGCATATTGTATTTCCGGCCACCACCTGGGGTGAACGGGATGGGACAGTGACAAATTCGGAACGCAGAATTTCCCGGCAGCGTCCTTTTCTGCAGGCTCCGGGGCTGGCTAAAGCGGACTGGTGGATCATCACTCAGTTTGCCCGTCATATGGGCTTTGAACAGGCCTTTAATTACCGTGGTCCGGTGGATATTTTTTGTGAACATGCCGCTCTGTCTGCCTATAAAAATAACAATGACCGCTTGTTTAATCTGTCGGCTTTAAGTGATTTAAGCCTGCAGCAGTACAATGATTTAACACCGGTGCAATGGCCGGTTACCGATTCTGAGTTTCAGGGTACCGGTAAAGTTCTGCAGGATGGACAGTTTTATACGGCAGATAAAAAGGCGCATTTTATTGCGGTCACTCCGCAGGCACCGGCTGCCACACCGACTCAGGACTATCCGTTTATATTAAACACCGGCCGGATACGGGATCACTGGCATACTATGACCCGAACCGGGATGTCACCCCGGCTTTCTTCTCATACTATTGAATCTTATGTTGAGCTGCATCCGGACGATGCACAAAAACTGGATCTTAAGGATGCTCAACTGGTCAAGGTCAGCAGCCCTCTAAAAGACAGCCGGGGGAAAGAGTCTGAAATTTCTGTGCGGGTACGCATCAGCGATAAACAGCAGAAAGGCAGTATTTTTATCCCCATGCACTGGAATGAACAGTTTGCCAGTCAATCCAGAGTGGGCACCTTAATTAAGGCGGTAGTGGATCCTTTTTCCGGTCAGCCCGAATCGAAACATGCTATTGCCCGTATAAAACCCTGTCAGGCTAACTGGTATGGTTTTATGATCACCCGTGCCAGACCGCATCTGGAATATTCTGATTACTGGTCCCGTTCCCGGGGTAAGGGCTTCTGGCGTTATGAACTGGCGGGTCTGAATAACCCGGAGGACTGGTCTGAACATGCCCATAAAATCCTGGCGCATAAGGTGGAGGATGAAAACTGGCTGGAACTGTATGATAAAGGCCGCAATTACTACCGGGCTGTACGTCTGTCCGGTCAGCGGCTGGATTCCTGTCTGTTTATTACCCCTGATATTAACCTGCCGCCACGGGACTGGCTGATCAGCCTGTTTCATAAAGAGGCCGTCAGTCAGGAAGAACGCCAGAACCTGCTGCGTGGTGAGGCACCCAAAGATCAGGAAGACACTGGAAAAGTGATCTGCGCCTGTTTTAATGTGGGTGAAAAAACCATCAGAGAGGCCATAAAAACTAAAGGGCTTAAGACCGTTGAGGCCATTGGCGAGTGTTTAAAAGCCGGCACTAACTGTGGTTCCTGCAAACCGGAACTGGAAGAGCTATTAAAAAGCGAACATTAAACCGGAGTATTAATATCCTTTCTTAAGCGCTCAATTTCCTCGGTTGTACCAATAACCACCAGCAGATCATTGGTATCCAGTTTGTGATCAATGCCGCTGAGTTTAAAGATAAACTCATTGCCCAGCTCTTTATCCACCACGCCCAGTAAAATAAGTTTCAGTGCTGTTGCAGAACTGTCAGAACTAAGCTTTGATGATTTCAATGCCAGACTTAAACAACATTTTAATAAATGGTTTATGCTTGCAGATGAAGATATTGAAGATGATATAACTACAATATCTGCAATTCAGTAAATCTATGATTGTTTGCTCAAATACCAGCCCAATATTCTTTCTATCCAAAATAAATCAACTTGAGCTATTAGATAAATGCTTCAGTAAGACCTTTCTACCTGAAGCGGTAATAGATGAATTGATTGATTATCCTATACCTGAATTTATTAACCAATAAAAAATTTCAGACCATAGCATATTTAAAACGGTTTTTTCCCAGGGTATAAGGGACATTTCCCATAGACAGGTCAAACAATTCAAAAAGGTAAGTTCAATCACCAGTTAAACCTGATATCGATTGATTAAAATCATATTTTATGTCAGGCGAAAATTATAGTTTTTTCTTAAAGTTATCATCTTGAAATACTGGAATTATCTAAAAAGATACTCTAGAATGGTGTTATCATTAGATGATAACAAATTGAGAATAGCATTTTGCCTGATTCCGACGATATAGATCCAGGTTTAGAAGTTCTATTGCAGTTAGATAATGAGATTTTTCCAATGGAAAATGGCTTTTGGACAAAATTTGAAGCAAAGCAGGTAATAGCCAATAAGCATATTCCTCATGGAATAAGGTATTCTCTTACTCTTCATAATCCATCTAACCTCAGAGTTCTGGGTTATGACAATGCGCATGGTATTAAACCAAAAAAGAAAAAATATAATGCAAAGAGGCTTGTCTGGGATCACAAGCATGAGAAAAATATAGTAGAGCCATATGAATTTGAAAATGCAGCTCAACTTATGGAAGATTTTTGGTCTGATGTCGATAGAATTATTTCTGAGTTACACAGGTAAATTTTATGAAAGTGATGAATGTAGGGATTATGTCCCTCAAAGATTATAAAAACAGAACACTCGCAATTGCTAAGGGAACCTATAAACCAAAGCCCAGTGAGCCAAAAATCTGGTTTGAATCCGTAAAGTCCCTTTCCCAGGTGCTAAGTAATGAAAATCAGGAATTGCTCAAGATTATTATTCAATATAAGCCACAATCTATTACTGAATTAGAAAAAATTAGTCACAGAAAAAAATCTAATTTATCCCGAACATTAAAGAAACTGGAAAGCTACGGAATTATTTCACTAATTAAAAAAAACGGAAAAGTGATCCCCAAGGTTAAGGCAACTGATTTTAGAGTCGAATTTGGTCTAAATTCAGCACATTTTCAATAATTATTTCTGTTTTATAAATGAGGCGATTACCTTCCAGTCTTAGTCTTTGCTATTAACTGTTAAAAACGAGTTCTAAACCGGAGTATTAATATCCTTTCTTAAGCGCTCAATTTCCTCGGTTGTACCAATAACCACCAGCAGATCATTGGTATCCAGTTTGTGATCAATGCCGCTGAGTTTAAAGATAAACTCATTGCCCAGCTCTTTATCCACCACGCCCAGTAAAATCAGATTGTAATTCTGGGACAGGTGAGATTCGCCCAGTCGTTTACCGTCAAGAAAACAGTTTGCTTTTATTTTTATCTCAGCAATATTAATCAGGTTCTGACTGAACAGGGCCTGTTCTATGGTTTCAGAAACCAGGGGGCGACGGATCACATTATAGATTTTACGGCCGCTGATCTCGTAGGGATCAATGACTTTGTCAGCCCCGGCAGCACGCAGTTTATCGGAAGAATCCAGGGACTGGCTGAGAGTAATAATTAAAATATCCGGGTCAATATTTTTTGCTGAAATCGTCAGGTAAACATTCTTGGAATCTTTTTTAAAAAAACTGAAAATAACGCCCACATCCTGCCCAATACCCAGGGATTTAAGTGCTTCATCATCGGTATAATCGACATTTTTAAAATGAATATGTTTTTTTTCTATCCGTTTAATACATTCCTCGTCCTGAGAAACAATAGTAATATCGTGTTCTTTTTCTCTAAGCTGTCCAGCCACTTCAATTACCATGGAATTACAGCCGAATACTAAAATTCTGTCCCGTTTCATAACTTTCCAAGTGCCAGTTGGTCTTTAAAGTGGATAATGCTGTACTGATGGCCAATGACCAGAATAATATCACCGGCCTGGAGAATAAAATCATTATTGGGATTAAAATAAAAATGATTGTATTTAAAAATAAAAGGCTTATTAACGCACTTTTTATTTCTTTTTGTGGTGGTTATCACCCCGAAAAGTTCCAGCTTGTTAGCCAGAAAGTTGACTTCTCCAATCTGGATCCCATCCAGAATACTTTTGTTTTTAACGGTAACGGTTTCCAGGCTGATATCATTTTTACCGGATAAAATATCATGTATGGCTTCAAAGGCAACGGGCTGACCAATAAATTCCGCAGCAATCAGGCCGACTACTTTAAACGGAGCAACGGTATGATTAGCTCCTGCCTGCTGTAATTTTTTAACACTGTCTTTCTGGTTGGCTCTGGAAATGATTTCTATGTCAGGATTTAAATAACGTGCCGTCAGGGTAATATAAACATTAACTACATCATTGCCGGTAAGGCACAGGATCATTTCGGCGTGTTCTTTAATACCGGCGCTTTTAAGCAAATCACTGTTTTCTGCACTGCCTTCTATCACCAGAAAGCCGGCTCTTTTGGCTCGAGCTACATTGATGGGTTCACTTTCGATAATAACAAAATGCTTTTTTTCTTCTTTTAAATAATCGGCAACCACAGAACCCATTCTGCCGAAACCGCATAAAATAGTATGTTTTACTTTCTTTTTTTCCAGTTCGGCAAAGACACTGTTTTCCCGCAGCTCTTCCATCTTTTCATTAAATGAAGACACAATAATAGAGGTAATAAAGGCCATCACGGCGACTCCGCAGATCACCAGTATCATGGTAATGACCCGGCCTTCGGTAGTCTGGGGGGTTATATCGCCATAGCCGACAGTGGTTAAGGTGATCAGGGACCAGTACAGTCCGTCAAAAAAGGTAACAATCTCGCCGCCGTCCTCTCTGGCCTCAAAAAAGAAAATGGCAGTGGCAGAGGTGAACAGGATAAACAGGATAAAAATGGAGATGGTGTAAAATTCAAAGCGTTTTTCTGATAATACCTGAATAAATTTATTGTAGCTGTGTACATAGCGAAACAGTTTAAACAGGCGAAACAGAAGAAACAGGCGTAAAAAGCGCAGCGGTCTGTAACTGGGGATAATGGCGAGTAAATCAATAATTGCCAGCGGCTGGGTCATATATTCCCATTTTGCGGCCAGCACTTTTTTCAGGGCTTTCCAGATAGAAAAGGGTTTGCCGATAAACTCGTCTTTTTCGTATTGTTCAATAATAATTCGGTGTGACGGGCTGTACAGCCAGAGTCTCAGCAGGTATTCAATTAGAAAGACTGTAACGGCGAACCATTCAAAGATTTCTCCGAACAGACCCAGATCGTGTCTGACTTCATAAATGATCAGATATACACTGGAAACCACCAGGGTGATCATGGCAACATCAAAATAGGGGCGTAGCCGGGAACGCGGATTATCAATCAGATCATAAAAGAATCCTTTAATACGTTTATAACGTTCGGAATCATCAAGCTTATAACAAAATTGAATAATGCTGGAACTGATTGACATATTTTAAATATATCATGCACCGGCTATTCTCACCAGAGAGAAATAAAAAAGGCTATTCCATGGGATCAGCACCCAGAGTTCCGACCAGCTCCTCCAGATAAGCAGGGGAAGAGACATGCTGCAGCTTTTCTCTGGCCCGTTCCAGCTGAGAGTCAATGCTCAGGCGGCGGGCCTCATCAGCATGGCTGTCTTTTTCCAGGAAGTCGGCCAGATAGTCAATATGACGCTGCCATAACTTAATATCCCGTTGCTGTTTAACTTCCAGACGTTTGTGATACCAGTCTGAGGATAATAGTGCTTCGCGGGTAAACATGGCGCGAATGTCAGGATGGTGGGCATCCTTGCCTTCGTATTTACCGGTGGCCATAATATACAGCAGGGCTTTAATGGGCGGGCAGGCCTGTTCAATAGAGCCGTCTTCAATATAGGTTTGTGCTACCAGCTGCTGGGCTTCTACAATATTATTAATACCGTCTACAAAGTCGTCCATGCTCTGGGTTTCCGGACGCAGGATACTTTCATCAAATACCGCAGAGGGATTATCAAAAATCTTGCCGAAGAAACCATGTACAAACAGACTGGTAATGCGATAGCCCAGACGGCTGGCCAGGACTTTCTGACCGTTATAATCAAAGTCTTCCAGTTTTTCCAGTTGCCCCTTGTTAATTAAATAGGCTGGGCGACGTTTTTCCGGTTTTAACTGAGTCCAGATTTCCGGGATGATCAGACTGATATCATGATTGACTCTGGTTTTTGGACCGACAAAACCAGCGGCACTGCTGAAACCGGAATAATCGGTAAGAATATAGGAAACCAGAGCATTATTCAGATCGGCAGTGGGCAGCAGGGCATTAAACGGCCCCTTGGTCAGAGCACCTTCAGAACCAGCGCCAGTTGTAGAAGGAGACTTGCCGGTCAGACTGCAGATAAAGTCCATAAACAGTTCAGGCAGTTCCTGATAGTGAATGGGGTTGTAAACCGCCAGGGAACGGATACCGGCTTTTTTATCCGGTGGATTATTCCTGCGGCCGGTTAAGACGGAATCAACCGGGAAATTAATGGGCTCATCCAGCAGGGCGCGGCGGTGGAAGCGGGCACTCATTTCTGCCAGATACAGTTTGATAGGGGTAGCCAGGTCAGAACGCAGCTGCAGATAGCGGGGGTTCTTGCTTGGAGCACCGTCTACCATCAGCGGATGAGCTGAAGATACTGCCATCTTGCCTTCTTCCAGGCTCTTAAGCAGGAAGTCACGCATGGGCTGGGTATATTTATCAAACTCAACCTGGTCTTCAGTAATTTCTTTCAGGTCTTCAGTCGTTAAGGGCTGGTAATTAGCGAGGAAATTATCCGGCTGGGACATTTCCAGTTCGGTCTGTTTATCAAAGCCCTTGATAATGGCATCATCCGGTCTCTGGAACAGGCGGTATTCACAGTTCCTGATCAGCTTGATGCACTCATGCTTGTTTTTTGCCGGCATATTAACCAGTTTTCTGGCCGGTACCACGACAGAAGCCGTTATATCATCTTCCATCTGAACTTTTTCTGCGACCACATAGTCCTGGCGCATTTTATAGATTTTCCAGGCACCTTCACTGTCAAAGCCGACACGCAGGTAGGACATAATTAACTGCCTGTCATCAAACTTCAGTTCATGTCCCTGCACACCGTCGATCATATCTACAGAAAAATGTTTTGCCCAGTCATTGCCCCATTCAGGACGGTAAAAACGTTTGATCACAAAGGCCAGAGCCTTAATAGAGCTGGAGAGGGTTTCCAGCCAGGCATTATATTCCGGGGTAAATTTTTCTTCAGACGGTGTCAGCATTTTAATCATGGAACCCAGGCTGCGGTTTATACTCAGCGGTGGGCGATGCGGATTGTCGGTATAATCCGGTGCAAATTCCGGCTTGTAACGATGGGTATAATCGTACTCGAAAATTTCCCTGACCTTTTTCAGTGACTCATTTAGATCGCCGACAAACAGCGGTCCGTAAATAACGGCATCATCAATAGCCTTGGAGATTTCGGATTTACCGCCGCCGGATACGGTACAGGGTTTATGACAGAAAGTACCCTCTGCGTCAGTGCCTACAATACGCCAGGAAGGTGCTTTTGGGTGTTTTTCCATGGCAATTTTATAACCGCTGGGATGCATATAAACATTGCCGGGCTTGAGTTTAATACTCTGAGCTTTGCCCTGATAAGTCCAGGTAACCGTCTGTTCATTGAGATCCATCTGCAGGTTTTCAGAAGGTACATAGATAATATTCGGGAATTTTTTATCAATTCCATAACCTTCTTCCTGAAGATCCATAATCTCGCCATAACGTTCAATAATTTCATTAAAATCGTATTCGGTATTTTTGGTGCGGGTGTCCTTGCCGAATTCTTCACCATGATTATGACGTGGAAACGCCAGAGCACCGCCGGCATGTTCTTCTTCTGCCAGGCCGAACAGGTTGGCCGAGTAACTGATCTGGGTTTTGACTTCTTTTTTACAGTAACCGAAATAGTTATCGGCCAGAATGGTCACAATAACTCCGCGTTTATCACGGGCTGTGATTTTAAAAGGCTGACCGTTATTATAGAGTTCATCTTCCTGTTCCCAGCACATGCCGTCTTTTTTCTGCCGTTCAGTGGCTTCACTGATATGCGGCAGACCAAGCTGTTTCTTGCTCATACGTACCAGGTGGGGAGCCAGAATGACACAGCCGGTATGACCGGTCCAGTGTTCTATATCCAGGCCGGCATCATTTTCTGCCAGATTGGGGTTGCCGGCATTACCGAAAATACTTTCCACAAAATCCAGGTTGCTGGTTAGAGAACCCGGTGCCAGGAAACGGATCTCCATGGTCTTTTCTGCTTCAGACAGGGCACTGTCTTTTGCTGGAATAGCAGGACAGACAACCGGGCGCAGCAATATGGATACAAAACTGTGTGCTTTTTGCTGCTGTCTGGAGGTAAACGGGATAGTCAGTAAATCATCAGGTGGATTGAGCGCCTCACAAAGGAGCCTGGCATAGGCAATTTTTGGAACGGCTTTCTTATCACCGGGAATCGGCAGTCCGCCTTCTGCAATATGGAATGAACCGGCAGTGGTTCTTCTGTCCCGGGAGGTGTTATGCAATACCCCCTGGCTCACTCGATAACTTTTAACAAATTCTGACTCAAAGTAATCACTTTCTGCCGGCAGGGATAACTCCCGTGCTACGCCATGGCGATCCAGGATCAGGGTATTGGAAGGCAGAACAGGGTGCTGTTCACAACCGCTGTCGGCAAGGTAATCATCCAGAAAATCCTGAATACGCTGGTCAACCGGGCAAAGGTACTGAGATAACAGGCGGGATTTTTCACGATAGCTCTGCAGCAGATCATCGGCAATGGAGAAAAAATCATTATCACAATCATGGGCTTCACAGGCAGGTAATCCGGAAGAATGAAGTTTCAGATTGATATAAAGCTGCAGGCGCTTTTTTTCCTCTTCGGCTTCCAGTTTGTTGTCGCTGCTGCGTAAACCTAATGATTTTGTTAAATCCATATAAAATACCTTTGTATAGCCAATGACTTAAATTCTGGAGCGGGTAATTTATCAGATTTAGGAATTTTTTTAAATGAATGGAAGCTATTTAAGATTGTGCTAATGTCGTATTTAAAGTGCTTTGTAGCTTAAAAAAGTTTTTAATTACATGGGGTTGGGGTAGTCTCTTATGCTCTTTCATTAAATGTATTTCTTTTGATATATCTCATAAAAGATGCTTTAATAAAGCCTTTTATAGAATTCGTTTTACTACCAGCGACAGCACAAGGAATGCCCCTCTCCATGCGATACCCAGCTAATAAAACCAGGATTGTGTGTACCATCGGTCCGGCCACCCAGTCTCCTGAAATGATGGATGCCCTGCTAAGGGCTGGAATGAATGTAGCCCGACTTAACTTTTCTCATGGTGATTTTGACAGCCATGGCGAAACCATAAAAAAACTGCGAGAAGCATCACAGCGAACCGGTATTCGCCTGACCATAATGGCGGATCTTCCCGGACCGAAAATGCGAATCGGCGAGCTGGCGGTTGAACCCATTGAACTGAAGGTTGGTGATGATTTTGTGCTCACAACAGATGACATTATCGGTGATAAAAATAGGGTATCGGTCAGTTTCAGGGAATTACCCATGACGGTCAAGCCGGGTGATAAACTGTTTCTTAATGATGGTCTGATCTCACTGCAGGTTAAAGCCATTGAGGGGAAGGATGTTATCTGTGAAATTCATTCCGGCGGTGAACTGCGTTCCCGGAAGGGACTGAACCTGCCGGGCATCGATCTGGGTTTCAGTGCCTTTACGGCCCATGACCGGGATTGCCTGGAATTTGCCTTAAAACAGGGTGTTGATGCAGTCAGTCAGTCTTTTGTAGCCAATAAGGAAGATATACTGGATTTAAGACAGACGGCCACGGATCTGGGCTTTAGACCTTTTGTTATTGCCAAGATTGAACGTTCCGGTGCCATAGATAACCTGGAAGAAATTCTTAAAGTATCAGATGGGATTATGGTGGCCAGGGGAGACCTTGGGGTAGAAATACCTATTTCCTCAATTGCCGTGGCTCAGAAACAGATTATGGCCATAGCGGCCAGTTATTGTAAACCGGTGATCACAGCTACTCAGATGCTGGAGTCTATGACGGAACACCGGCGCCCTACCAGGGCAGAAGCCACTGATGTGGCCAATGCCATTTTAGACGGTACCGATGCAGTGATGTTGTCCGGTGAATCGGCTATGGGCAAATACCCTGTGGACGCTACCAGTATGCTGGTTGATATTGCCGCCCAGACAGAACCTTACCGCAAGGCCAACCGGGAACTGGAACGTCTGGGTGATAAAAAAGCCCTGGCTGATCTGGTGGCGCATAATATTCAGCAGGCTGTTATAAGTATTGATCCTCAGGCGGTTATTATTCCCACCCGCTCCGGAGCTATGGCTCGTAATGTTGCCCGTTACCGCCTGTCAGTCTGGATCACGGCCTTAAGCACAGAAGAACGGACCTGTCAGTCACTGCAGTTTTCCTATGGCGTGTTTCCTGTCAAAGTGGAACAGGATCTGCCGGAATGGTCGCCGTTTTTACGTGACTGGTTTAGAAACAATCATATTACAGAAGGTGTTGCGGTGCTGGCACAGGGGCCTTCCAGGGAAAATCCCTGTGGTAATCACCGAATTGAGTTTATGGACTTAAGCCTGTAAGTTCTGGTCTGCTTTTTTTCTCTGATAAAACAGCCCCTGGAGACAATTATTATGTGAAATAGTTCCCTTACGCTGTATAAACTTGATGTACATCAAGGAGAGAAAATACGGCTTAAAGGATACTTACGCTTACATAATAATAGGAGTATGCCATGAGTGAAGTGTTTACAAAAACCATGGCCAGAAATATATTTTACGGGGGAAGTATTTTCTTCTTCCTGTTACTTCTGGCCCTAACCTTTGATACGCAGGGAGTGCTGCCCGAGCGTTCAAACAA
>JALUZF010000060.1 GCA_027012135.1 Gammaproteobacteria bacterium | reverse complement strand
GATGCTGTCGAAAAGCCTCCATGGACGGATTCACGGCGGCTTCAGCAAGGGATACCCGGTTCCTGTTACGGGCTATCGGTTGACTGAGGTAATCAATAATTTTTAAATGATTCTCCTTTTTGGGGGTTCTGAAACTCTAAACTTTAGTTACTATAAAAGTTAAAAATAAAATCTGAGCTTAGTCATGGTTTATTGGACAGGAGAATACCATAAGCCTAAAGTTTAGAAAGTTGTTATAATGACGCCTCAAATCGGAAAAAGTTCAGAGGCAGTATGTCATTAAACACTCAGGCCGGACTATCGGCTCCTAAAATCGGTTTTATCAGCCTGGGCTGTCCCAAGGCGCTGGTGGATTCAGAGCAGATCCTCACCCGTCTGAGGGCAGAAGGTTATGATATTGGCGATTCCTACCAGAATGCAGAATTAGTGGTGGTGAATACCTGCGGTTTTATTGATGCCGCAGTGGAAGAATCACTGGATGCCATTGGTGAAGCACTGGCTGAAAACGGCAAGGTTATTGTCACCGGCTGTCTGGGCGGTAAAGGGGATATCGTTAAACAGACTCATCCCAATGTTCTGGCCGTCACCGGCCCTCATGCCCTGGAAGAGGTTATGGAAGCAGTGCATGAGTATATTCCCCCGCAGCACGATCCGTACACCAGCCTGATCCCTGAAGGCGGCATTAAATTAACGCCCCGGCATTATGCCTATTTAAAAATATCTGAAGGCTGTAATCACAGCTGCAGTTTCTGTATTATACCCTCGCTCAGGGGACGGCTGGTCAGCCGTCCTGTGGGTGAAGTACTGCAGGAAGCCGAAAACCTGGTGCATGCCGGCGTTAAGGAACTGCTGGTGGTGTCCCAGGATACCTCAGCTTATGGCGTGGATGTTAAATACCAGACCGGCTTCTATCAGGGACGTCCGGTTAAAACCCGTTTTAAGGAACTGGCCTCAGCCCTGGGTGAGCTGGATGCCTGGGTGCGTATGCACTATGTTTACCCTTATCCCCATGTGGATGAAATTATCCCTTTAATGGCCGAAGGTAAGATCCTGCCTTATCTGGATATCCCCCTGCAGCATGCCAATACCGATATTCTAAAAGCCATGAAGCGTCCGGCCAATACCGAAAATATGCTCCAGCGTATTGCCTCCTGGCGCGAAATCTGTCCAGATATTACCTTAAGAAGCACCTTTATTGTTGGTTTTCCCGGTGAATCCGAAGCCCAGTTTGAAGAACTGCTGGAATTTACCCGGCAGATCCAGTTTGACCGGATTGGGGCATTCAAGTATTCAGCCGTAGAAGGCGCCGCAGCTAATCAAATTGCTGAGCCGGTGCCGGAAGAAGTTAAAGAGCAACGACTGGCCCGCTTAATGGAACTGCAGGCAGAAATCAGTTTTAACAAACTGCAGAAAAAAATCGGCCAGAGTATGCGTGTGCTGATTGACAGTATTGATGAAAAAGGTGTGGTAGCGCGAAGTGCGGCTGATGCGCCGGAAGTGGACGGCCTGGTTTTTATTGATGCTCTGGAAAATGAAGCTTTTGATCAAACGGCCGGTCTGAAACCTGGGGATTTTATTAATGTAAAAATTATTGATAATAGCGAACATGATCTCTGGGCCGAGCTCTTATAACACGACCTTATAATCAGCTTTTATAATTATGTATGATGATTTATGACAAAGGATAAAATATACGCCCGGCCGCTGGATAAACTGGTGGACTTTAATTTTGATGAACGGGTAGCCTGTGTTTTTCCTGATATGATTAACCGCTCGGTACCCGGTTATGCCAGTATTGTTGCCATGACCGGGATACTGGCAGCCGAGTTTTATCAGAGCGGCAGTGTTTGCTATGATCTGGGCTGCTCTCTGGGTGCGTCTTCTTTATCCATGGCCAAAGCCATCAATGAGCCATCAGTCAGTATTATTGCCGTGGATAATTCTCAGGCTATGCTCAATAAGGCGGATGAACTACTGCCCCCTGAAATTAAACAGAAAATCCATTTTGTCTGTGCGGATCTTAATGATATAAATATCCGCAATGCTTCCATTGTAGTTATGAACTTTACCCTGCAGTTTATAGCACCACAAAAACGTGCACCATTATTATCAAAAATCTATCAGGGCATGCAGACCGGCGGGATTCTGATTTTAAGTGAAAAACTCAATTATCAGAATGAGCAGGAACAGCAGTTATTAATTGAAATGCACCACTTCTTTAAAAAGGCCAATGGCTATACAGATATGGAAATCAGTCAGAAACGTCAGGCACTGGAAAATGTCCTGCTGCCCGAAACCCTGGAACAGCATAAAAACCGTTTGCAGAAGGCTGGTTTTGAACAGACCGAACAGTGGTTTCAGTGTTTTAACTTTGCCTCTCTTATAGCCGTTAAATAAATACTTATGCCGGACTTAAACTTTTTATACTCATCTCTATACGCGGCCATGCAGGAAACCCCTCTGGAATCCTGGGCGCAGATTCTGCCGGAACAGCTTACAATAGTGACGGCAGAAACTCATGGTGATTATCCCCGCTGGCAGCAGGTACTTGAGCAACTGCCTAATTGTAAATCAGCCAGTGTTGATTTTAATTCAGATAATCTGCATATCACCTGTCGCAATAAAATAGATATGTACCGGCTTGAGCAAAGCCTGAAACTATTATCTCCCTGGCGTAAAGGTCCGTATAAAATCAATGATCTGCTGATAGATACTGAGTGGCATTCAGACTGGAAATGGCAGCGGATCAGGAAATATCTGTCCCCCTTAAAGAATCGTTTAATCCTGGATGTGGGTTGCGGCAACGGTTATCATTGCTGGCGTATGTATGGTGAGGGCGCCCAACTGGTGATTGGTATTGACCCGTCCTGGTTATTCTGGATGCAGTTTCAGGCCATTAAGCATTTTACCGGTTCCCGTCCGGTGTATCTTCTGCCTATGGGAATAGAAGGATTGCCAAAGGATTTAAATGCTTTTGATACGGTCTTTTCCATGGGGGTACTGTATCACCGCCGTTCACCTGTTGATCACTTATTACAGTTGAAAAGTGCTCTGCGCAAAGGCGGTGAACTGGTTCTGGAAACGCTCATTATAGAGGGTGCAGAAAGAGAAGCTCTGGTACCGGATAATCGTTATGCCAAAATGCGCAATGTCTGGTTTCTGCCCAGTGTACCTGCATTAACCCAGTGGCTGCAGCGTTGCGGCTTTATTAATATTAAGGTCGTGGATATCAACCAGACCTCTGTTGAGGAGCAACGTACTACTGACTGGATGCCGTATGATTCTCTGCAAACCTTTCTGAACCCGGCTGATCATAATAAAACCATAGAAGGTTATCCAGCACCTTTGCGGGCCACATTTATTGCTGAAAAGCCCTGAAAATGAATTAATAATATAAAACATAAGGCAAAAAAAGCAAAATGAAAAAAAACAACATAAAAAAAACGGATAAACCGCCGGTTTATGTAAAAGACAGTGATATTCACGGCAAAGGCCTGTTTGCATCCAGAGACATTAAAAAGGGTGAACTCATTGGGGAGTTTAAACATAAGCCAGCCAAAAAGGACGGAATGTATGTTCTGTGGGTGGAAGAAGACAGGGGCTACCGGGTGCTGGATGATTTTAAATACATAAATCACAGTAATAAACCCAATGCGGCTTATTATGATGACTTTACTGTTATGGCATTAAAGAAAATCAGAAAAGACGAAGAAATTACCCATTACTATGGGGCGGATCTGGCTGAAGATGTCTGGGACGCATAAACACATACTTTTTGCTGTCTCCAGTCATGGCTATGGTCACCTGTCTCAGATGGCCCCGGTGGTCAATGCCTTAAAACAGGCTTATCCTGAATATACTGTATCAATACAGACGGCACTGCCCCCTGAAATTCTGACTGCCCGAATTAAGGTACCGTTCAACCCTATTAATTTTGATGCTGATGTGGGTCTGTTAATGGATGATGCTGTAACAGTTAAAACAGAAGCGACCCGGCTGGCCTACCGGACTTTTCATGATCACTGGGAGGATAACTTTCAGAAGCAGCTTGATATTCTGCAAAGCAGTAACGTTGATCTGGTGATGGCAGATATACCTTATTTGCCTCTGCTTGCTGCTCAGGAACTGAGTCTTAAAACCATTGCGGTCTGTTCCCTGAACTGGGCTGATATTTTATCCGGCTATTTTAAGCAGGATAAAGAAATGGCAGGCTATATGGCGCTTATGCGACGTGCTTATAGTCAGGCGGATGTGTTTTTAAAACCCCAGCCTGCCATGTCTATGTCATGGTTATCCAATAGTCAATTTATTCAGCCGCTGGTGACCACCGGTAAAAATTTAAGAAGCCGTTTGCTGGATGAACTTGCCCTGGAGCAAAAGAATAACACGGTACTGGTTTTACTGGCCCTGGGCGGCATAGACAGTGAAATATCTCTGGAAAACTGGCCGGACTATAACAATGTTCACATTATTGTGCAGGACAGGCCGGGAGCATCCGGCAAGGCTATAAATTTTGGCAGGAAAAAATGGCTGCATGGTATTCAGGATAGCTCACTGAGTTTTACCGATATAGTGCAGTCGGTAGATGTGCTTATTACCAAGCCGGGTTACGGCCTGTTTGCAGAAGCCGCCTTTGGGCGCAAACCGGTATTTTATGTAGGCCGCCCCGACTGGCCGGAAGAACCATACCTGCTGCAATGGTTAAAAGACTATGTCAGTATGATAGCAATATCAAAAAATGAACTGTACCATGGTATTGAGGAATCGGCTATTCAAAAACTGGCTCATAGTGCGCAGGATACCGCTAATAAGCAGGCCATTTTAAACACGGGTATTGAGCAGGCTGTGGACTGTCTGGTGCAGTTGATAGAATGAACATGACTCGAAAAAATCACTGAACCTGCTGTCGATATTTAGAACTGATCCAGGGTGGGAGCATACTTTTAATGATTCTTATTTAGACGCAAATACCGTATCCATTGGCCGCACTCCTTGCTGAAGACGCCGTGAATCCGTCCATGGAGGCTTTTCGGCAGCATCCCTGCTGCCGAAACTTCATCAAGAAGCACGGCCAATGGATACTCAGAGGTTATAAATTTTAAATTGTGCATATTTTAACCAATGTATGATCCGGCCCTGAGAACTGATCATCTGGATAGCCAATAATTCTTGATTTTTACCATTAAAATGACTATTTTTATAGTCATAAGCATTGTTTGTGGGTTATATTATAGTCAATATGGGTGGTTAGATGGTAAAAGAGAGAATATATTCACGATACACCCGTGAGGCTGTAATATTGCTTGCAAAGCAGATCCGGCTTGGGCGTAAGCAGCGCAGATGGACAGAGCATGAGCTTGCTGAACGTGCTGGTATATCACGGGCCACACTCCAGAAAATTGAAAAAGGTGACCTGAGTGTGGCTATTGGGATAGTGTTAGAAGTGGCCGTATTGGTTGGGGTTCCCCTTTTTGTTCAGGAGCCTGATTCTTTAACTGCTCACATCAGCCGGATGAATGATAAGCTGGCCTTGTTGCCGAGTGCTGTTCGAAAACCTGAAAAGTCGGTGGATGATGATTTCTAAAGAGGCTTATAGCGAAGCATTTGTGTGGCTGTGGCTGCCCGGAGCAATTAAGCCGGTTGTTGCAGGTAAGTTAACGGCTGAAGGAGAATATCTGTTTTTTAACTATGGCAGGAGCTATCTTGCACGTGACAATGCCATTTCCCTTTATTCTCCCGAGCTGCCTTTGCAATCCGGATCCCTTCCCTTAGTGCCGGGATTAAAAATGCCATCCTGCATACGTGATGCTGCACCGGATGCCTGGGGGCGGCGTGTTATTATTAACCGTAAACTGGGTATAAGAGGGGCGAAGGGTGAAGTAGATCAACTCGATGAGTTAACTTATTTGCTTGAGTCCGGTTCGGATCGTATCGGTGCGCTGGATTTTCAGCGCTCGGCCACTGAATATGTAGCACGAAGGGCAAGCAATGCTACCCTGGAGCAGCTTGTGAGTGCGGCTGAGTATATTGAACTGGGAGAGCCTTTAAACCCTGAACTTGATCAGGCCTTATTGCACGGAACTTCTCTTGGCGGCGCTCGTCCCAAGGCACAGATTGATGATGAAAATAAGAAATATATCGCCAAGTTTTCTTCCACAACAGATACCTACAGTATTGTCAAAGCTGAATTTATTGCCATGCGGCTTGCCTCTCTGTGCGGGCTGAATGTAGCCAATGTTTCACTTACCCGTTCCCTGCACAAGGATGTGCTGCTCATTGAACGCTTTGATCGCATACATACTGAAACAGGGTGGGCACGAAAAATAATGGTTTCTGCACTTACCTTGTTGGCGCTTGATGAAATGATGGCGCGTTATGCCAGTTATCAGGATCTGGCAGAACTGATCCGCCATCGTTTTGTGGATGCTTCAGCCACTCTGCGGGAGCTGTTTTCAAGGCTGGTCTTTAATATCCTGTGTGGCAATACCGATGACCATGCGCGTAACCATGCGGCCTTCTGGGATGGACAAAGCCTTCGCCTGACTCCGGCCTATGACATCTGTCCGCAAAATCGAACCGGTAATGAGGCCTCACAGGCGATGCTGATTGTTGATAATGATCGCATGAGCCGGATTTCGGGCTGCCTGAAAGCATCGGCGCATTTTTTATTGTCCCGTGAGGAGGCGGCTGCTATTGTGGAGCAACAACTTGCCACTATTACCACTCACTGGAATACCGTATGCAATGAAGCGGAGCTTTCCACCACCGATCGTGTCTTTCTATGGGGGCGTCAGTTTTTAAATCCTTATGCTTTTGAAGACCTTGATGACGATGTTGCTTACCTGAAATCTATGGCTGCTACACTCCGCTAAATTATCGCAAAAACGGTTACCTGATGGTAACCAGCCAACAGAATGAATCAACAGCACTACAATATGACCGGCCATAAAACCGGCCAGATGAGCCTGGGGCAGGGACGGCCAGAGCGTGTGTGAAAACAGACTGTCCCGGCTATAAAGTTCATATATTATTTTAGCGGCACTGATTAAATAGATACTGGCTGGAAGATAGCCTGTAAGAGACAACTGCTTAGAATGCAGCTGCCACTGCTGATAAAGCGCTATCACCAGCAGGCTGTTTAATACTCCCGACAGCCCGGCATAATTAGTAATTTCGTTATTATTGAACAGATAAAAGTTGATAAAAATAATACCGCTAAACAAAGCTGCAAACAGTTGCAGACGACTATGCTGCTCAATCAGTGCAGACAAAATAATAAAGGCGCTCAGGTTTAATAGTAAATGTTGAGGATCTGAATGTACCAGATGGCCGCTGATATAACGCCATAATTCTCCCTGGGTTATTAGCTCTGCATTAAAATATAAGGTTTCAGGTACGGGGCCCAAAATAAAATACACTAATGCTATAAACAGTGACAGGCTAATGGTTATTCTGTATTTTTTTAAAAACTGCATGGTTTGTTCCTGTTTTGTTGCCTGAGAGCGCGGGTGGAATACCCCTGCTCCCAGGAAGGAGAGCGTTAACACTGTAAATCAGGTTTTTTAAAAAACATCAGTAAAGGCAACAGTAATAACAGACTCCAAAAGTCCAGGGCACCTCCGCCGTTACCTCCTACATAGGAGCGCTTACCAGAAAACATCGGCTGGTTCTGATCGACCCGGCGGCTTGCAGGTGCCTGCTGGGCGCGACGGGCTCTGGCCTGATTTTCTGTATTCACTCTCTGCTTATTGTTCCGCGCGATGTTATAAGTTTTAAACTGCTGTTCTTCCAGTACAATCATAGAGGTGTAATCGGTTACCAGTGAGAACTCTCTGGCAATATCAATAATGGCCTGTTTATTGTCCTTATAATCTGCATCTTCACCATAATTATCAATTTGTGACTGCAGAGTGTTTATCGTGTGATAAGCCCATAGCCGTTCAATTTCAGGATGCTCAGTGGTCTGTGCAGGAAATATGAACCGGGTATGATATTGCTTATCTTCTCCGGATATACGGGTATTAAAACTGACCTGTGCCTGCCTGTCCTGGTCAGTCCAGTAGTGCCCAATTAAAACCAGTTGTTCACCGCGATACAGACTTCCAGGCTGTTCAGGCTGAATACCTGTTGTTTTGACTCCGCTGATTTTAATATTAATATCATGCATGGCTTCAAAGTTTACTTTGCTGCTTGCCAGCATAATGCGGCCGACAATATCATCACTATTGGAAACATTAATGGCAAAACCATGAGAGGCTCCAGTCAGGTTTTCCAGTAATGGACGGTTGGCTGAGTTGCCCATAATAAAAGTAAACAGGCGGACATCTCTGGTTTTGAGCAGTTCAATAAATTTTTTCTGTTCGGTTATACCCACATTGGCAACCCCGTCTGTGACCAGAATAATGGCTGAAGTCCGGTCACTGTCCAGTTTTTTTATGGCCATATTCAGACCGTCATAAACATTGGTACCGCCATCGGGGTGTATGGCTGTAACTTTCTGAATGATTCGGTTAATGTTTTCTCTGGATGCAGAGGTATAACCAGCAGTCAGTTCACGAGCCTGGTTATTAAATAGAATAACCCGGATCCGATCCTTTGCGGTCATTTTTTTCAAAGCCTGTTTAACGCCTTCGGCCAGGGTCTGATATTTGCCCTGCATCGAACCAGATATATCCAGAATAAAGATCCAGTCCTTACCCTCAGAGACTGGTTTTAAATCAATACCCGGTGTTAGAGTCATCATAAAAGTGCCTCTGCCATGGGTATCGGGTTTATAGGTGATCATTTCCACTGCACCGGGCAGATTGTCAGCCAGACGCCAGTAAACAACAATATCTTTATCCAGTTTTCCAGCATGGGGCATGTCATTAACAGCCTGTTCCAGTTTGGCATCTCTGTTACCATCTACTGGAGTGCCTTCAGATGCTGCTGTTCCGGCCATATTATTAATACGTACATCCCATAAACGTTTATTCTGCTGGCTGATTTGTACGCCACTCTGGCGGGTTACCCGAACACCTTTGACAGGCCATGAGGATTTTATCTGTAAATTAAAACTGAACTGATCAGTGACAGTATCATTATTATTCCAGAAGGCTAACTGCTGTTCATCAACACCGCCTTCCTCAAGCGGGTAAACATAGCGGCCAATCCCACTGTCCAGCTGGGTGGTCTGAATATAAACCAGCTTAATGCGCACATCCTGTCCGGCTTTTACCGGTGTGACAGAGATTTCAAAGGTTTTATAGTCATTTTGTTCAGTAACGGCAACCTGATGACCAGCCAGCTTTTCTTTCTGGTAGATCTCCCGTGCCTGTTCCTTCTCTACCACTTCCCCGATGACAGGCTTGCCATCGACCCAGAAAATAAACTCCCCGACGGCGGCATGGTCGGGAATCGGGAAGGAATACAGGGCTTCCAGATCCTGTTGATGGGGATTATGAAATACCTGCTCAACGGTGGTGGTTGCAAAACCATCTTCAATGATCACAGTGACTTTATGTGAGCGGATTTCCAGTTCCGGTAAGCCTGAATTAACGGGGGTTAACAGTCCGGCGGCATGAACCGTAATGGATGCTAAAAGGCTGAATATCAGCAGACTGCCTGGCAGTAATGAGTTTTTAATAAATGAAATCATAATATTTCCCCATAAATAAATCAGTGTTTAATAATTGCTTAATAAAAAAGACAGGTTTCTGTCTTTAATTAAACGGTGTTAAATTAAATATAAAACAATGTTTAATATCTGTCAAGTAAATATTTATTAAAGAGAATATTAGAAAGCTAAGGAACCGTGGCAATTTAAGAGGGTCTATGACTTGAAATGTGGTTTTTTAACCCGATAAATATAAGCAATATTTAACTTTTAGTAAGGAACAATTAAATGAGCAGAATTTTACTATTCCTGGCCACCAACTTTGCCGTTATGGCACTGATTGGTGTGGTATTCCAGTTACTTGGAATACAGGGAATGCTGCAGTCCAATGGTGTTGACCTGAACCTTCAGGCAGTGATGGTAATGTCGTTGATTGTGGGTTTCAGTGGTTCAATTATTTCCCTGTTTATGTCCAAATCTATGGCCAAACGCTCTATGGGGGTCAGAGTCATTGAACAGCCCGCCAATAATGCTGAACGCTGGCTGGTAGAAACCGTTTATCGGCAGGCGGATAAGGCTGGAATAGGCCGTCCGGAAGTGGGTATATTTGATTCTCTTCAGCCCAATGCCTTTGCTACCGGTGCAAATAAAAATGCGGCTCTGGTGGCGGTCAGTACCGGTCTGCTTAATGCCATGACTCAGGATGAAGTAGAAGCGGTGCTGGGGCATGAAGTATCTCATGTGGCTAATGGTGATATGGTGACCATGGCTTTGATTCAGGGCGTGGTGAATACCTTTGTGATGTTCCTGTCCACGGTCATTGGCCATATTGTTGACCGGGTGGTATTTAAAACTGAGCGGGGACATGGGCCAGCGTATTATATTACCAGTATTATTGCCCAGCTGGTGCTGTCGGTACTGGCGACCATGATTGTTATGTGGTTCTCCCGTCAGAGGGAATTTCGGGCTGATCGGGGCGGTGCTGAACTGGCCGGACGCCAGAAAATGATTGCCTCCTTAAGACGGCTGCAGCAGGCTCATGCAACGGAAGATCTGCCGGATCAAATGGCAGCATTTGGTATTGCCGGTAGTGTGGGTGAGGGTATTAAGGCCCTGTTTCTGAGCCATCCGCCATTAGAGCAGCGCATTGCTGCCCTGGAAAATATGCAGTAACACTTCGAAACGGAGAGATATCCGTACCTATAAACAAATTTATTTGACATTTGCCGACAGCCTGTGTCGGTAAGTGTCAAATAAAAGTAAAAATTCCTCTTATTTCAATTAATTAAATTATTTTCTGCGTTCTTTTTTACTGGTAAATCCCCTCAGGCTAAACTATATTTTGTTTATGCCGCTATAAAAATATAAGAAAAATACTTCCACCGGGGGAATCTATGTTTCAAAAGTTAATAGTCCAGCCTTTATTGAACTACACCATAAAAAGTAAGTTACTGCTGTCCTATGTCATTTTTACATTGATTGTTATTGCCGGCAGCGGGCTTTTTCTGTATCACGGTAATAAGCAGAAGGAAATTGTGATCCAGGTAACCCAGGTCAGTACGCCTATTATCAATCACCTGCAGAGGATTCGGGAAGGTGTGTCAGAAATGTCAGCCATGAGTGGTTTGTATCTGCTGACACGGGACAGTCAATATAAAGAAAGCTATCAGCAGAATATTAATATGCTGATGGGACATATCGCTGATTTAGAAAAACAAAAATCCACGCATGCTGACATGGTTGCTGCATTGAACCAGCTTAAAATACATCTGCAGGAACTGGATAAGCAGTATCAGCATGTAATGCGGGTTGGTATTAATGATTTACTGAATAAACCGGCTCTGCAACTGGCGGCAGAAAAAATTGGACCGTTATTCAATCAAATGCTGCAGACTACCTCAGCCATGATTGAATCGGAAGCGGATATGGATGATGTGGATGAAACTATTCGTAAAAAAATTCTTCAGCAGATTTATGAAATCCGCAGCCAGTGGCTCAACCTGTCACGTAATATTACGGTCTATCTGACTTATAGAAGTAAAACAGATGAAGAACAGTTTCCCTTTGAGCTGGAGCGTCTGAAAAAGACAATTGAGACATTATCGAAGTATTCAGACAATTTCAGTTTTGAGCAGGAAACGGGGTTTGAAGAACTGCAGAGTATGATGAGTGATTATGAACAGGCTTTACAGCAGCTTATTAAACTGCATGGTGGCGATGCCTGGCGTAAAGATACCAAGCTAATTCATGATCAACTGGGACCCCTTCTGGCCAAAACCCGTACAGAAGTTGACAGCATTATTGCCAGAGAACAGCAGCATGCCCAGGTACAGATAGAGGAGCTCTTAAAAGATACTGAGCAGTTGTCTACAACTACCATTATTATTGTTGTTGTTAGTTTATTTACTGCGGTAATAATTATGCTGCTGGTTAAATTTCTGGTTTCAGATCGCCTTAACTCTGTGCAGTATGCCATGTCGGAAATATCTTCAGGCGGCGGCCTTGGACACCATCTGGATGAAGTTGGCCGTGATGAGCTGGCAGAACTGGCAAAAGACTTTAATGTCTTTGTTTCCAAGATTAAACGAGTAGTGGACCTGGTGGTGTTTTCTTCGACCAACCTGGCTAAAGAAGCCTTTAAAATGAGTTCGGTAACTGAGTGTGCCCAGGAGCTTTCCAGTACCCAGGAGAAAAAGGTCGCTGAAATTTCCCAGATTAACAGGGAAATGTCTGAGCAGATGATATATATTGCTGAAAAGGCAATAGCCGCAGCCAATTCAGTTGAAGAAGCCAGGCAGGTGGCTGAAAATGGCCGTAATATTATCAGGCAATCAGTGACATCAGTAGAGAAAATTGCCACTGAAGTGGAAGCTTCCTCAGTCGTGGTACAGAAT
>JALUZF010000059.1 GCA_027012135.1 Gammaproteobacteria bacterium | reverse complement strand
ATATTGTTTAATCCTACTAAACTTTCAAGATTATTATTTTTGATTGTTAGATGGTCTCCAATGTCATTTAATGATTGTAAACCTGTAAGATCCACTAAAGAATTATTATCTTGGATAATTACATATAAGTTTACTGATGTAATATTATCCAAACCAGATAGAGAATTTAATGAGTTATTATTTTGTATTGATATTACTTCAATGGTTTCCGAAAGACCAGAAAAACAAGAAATTCCCGTAAGTAAAGGATTATCAAAAATAGCCAGGTAATCTCCTAAATAACTAAGACTATTTGAAGACCACAAGTTTTCTAAGTCAGAATTGTACCCGATGAAAATTTCTTCACCTACATATTCTACATTATCTAATCCTGACAAGGAGACTAATCCTTCATTATCTTGAATTCTTAATTCATGTTCTATATGATAAATATTATCCAATCCTGAAGTTTCGCTTAATGCACTATTATTCCTGATGATAAGCCCTTCGTATAAATAATCGATTTGTGATAAGCCATTCAAATTAGTGATATTTCCCGGAGACGATTCCTCAATAATCAAATCGGAGAAAATATGGGTGCAATTTGGATAATTGGTTGAAAAGTCATCAATTTTTTCTTGCGTATCAAACACACCCGGAGAACAATTTTGGGCGTTAATAAAACTAGGACTTAATAAAAATAAAACTGCGAGGAAGAAATTTGTTTTCATTAGAATAGTTTATGACGTTAAAAATGTGCTTTGTTTTTTTTATGTTGTTCAATTATTATCTTTGGTTTTGCAAAAACTGTGGCTGTGATGTGTGTATTGAATTTGAAGTATAGCAGACATCTCTGTCACAGTGCGGGGTGGCTTTCCATTCCCTTTGTTTTTATCTTAGCTTGGTTTTTTTATGGTTATTGAACTATCCCACATAACGGATAATGATAAGAGGAGGACGATGCGATAGCAAGTCTTCCTGCTTATCTAGTGTTATATCCTGTTTGATTTATTCTAACTTTTCCCTTCTAGTTCGTTTTCAATTTGTTCTATTGTTGGCAAACCACTTTTAAATTCTTCTGGCAATGATTTAACTATTTCACTTTCCCAATTTGCAACTCCTATTGGGTTTTGGAAACCTGAGAGTGAATATTCAACTACAAGTCTATTTTTTGATTTCACTAATAATAGCCCAATTGTTGGATTATCATTTGGATGTTTTAGTGTATCATTAACTACATTTTGATACATATTTAATTTGCTAACAAAACCAGGTTTAAATTCTCCTGTTTTCAATTCTATTACAACATAACACCTTAAGTTTAAATGATAAAATAGTAAATCAAGATAAAAATCTTTACTTCCTAATTCTAGGTGAACTTGTCTACCTACAAAAGCAAAACCTTGACCTAATTCTAATAAGAATTTCTGAATATGTTCTATTAAACTATTTTCAAGTTCACGCTCTCTAATGTGTTTGTCATTTCCAACAAAATTAAAAATATATGGGTCTTTAAATACCTGACTAGCCATATCTGATTCCAAAGGAGGAATTAATGCTTGTTCAAAATTATTTATAGTTTTACCTTCTCTTAAATGCAATTCACTTTCAATTTGAAATACTAACATATCCTTACCAAAACCATTTTCAATTGTTTTCTTAGCATACCAAAGCCTTAAATCTGAATCTTTCAATTTGTCTAAAAGCGTTATATTGCTTCTCCAAGGAATTAGTGCAACGGTGCGTTGCACAATTTCAAAGTTTGGCCAGGCATCAGCAAATTTCCTCATATATTTTAAGTTTCGAGGAGAAAAACCAGATAAGCTTGGAAATTCTTCTTTTATATCAAATGACATTCTATCAATAATTTTTGCTCCCCACCCTTGTTTCTTTTGTTGCTCTAAAATTGATTTTCCTATTTTCCAATAGAGTATAATCATTGATTGGTTTGCAGAAAGAACTGTCTTAAGACGTTCAGATTTTATTTGTTTTTTTAACTCAACTATAAAAGACTGGTAACTTTGAGGCATATTCTTCAAACTATCAGAAATGGGAAAAACAACACCTTCTTTGTGCTCATTTCTTTGTTTTCTATCGTCTTTATCTTTACTCTTCACTATTTATATTTTCAGCTAATTTACAAATGAAATGCTAAAATACAAATTTCTTCTTTAAAACAATTGTTAACAAATTAAATTTATATTATTTTCATTAGTTCCTAAGATTATTTTATCTTAATTTACTAAGAATTTCATTATTTATCTCGTCACGTAAAATTGGACAGTAGAGTAGAGCCTGACAGCCCTATAATAATTATCTACACAAAGATAACAATAATAAAGAACTGTCAGCACCCCCTTCATCAAACCGTGCATGAAGTTTTCCCTCACACGGCTTACCGATAGACTTCTTCATTGAGCTTTCGCAAGGGTTTTTAAGCGTGCATACTTTTCTATGTCTAGCAAGTTATAAAACATTACTAAATTGTCATAGGGGCGCTGGCGTAGCTTCCGATGCGCTTTTCTTCCTTTACTTTTCATCCATTTATATAGCTTGTAATCCAGATGCTTTTTGATGACTTTTATGGTGTCCCATATATGTGTGACCTTACTGATAGAATAGTAATTAAGCCACCCAATTATTAATTGGTTTAGCTTCCATACTATCCACTCTATTGTCCAATGCCTGCGTTTCGATAGTAGCTCCCGCAACTTCCTAAATAGCTTTGAACGTGATTTCATACTGGGACGCACATTGGTGTATTTCTTAGTATTCCATCCAAACTTGGATTTTATACGCCTGAATTCAAAGCCCAAAAAGAATAGACTACTTTTGCTTGTATGCAATAATTTTGTCTTCTCCTTGTTTAGGCTCAACTCCATATTGTCCATAATTTGATCAATATATTTCAATATTCTTCTACTGAAATAATATTTCCCCATCAATAAAAAATCATCCGCATATCTTACTATACGTATGTTTGATTTTGCAAACAACCCTTTTGGGTTATTTACTAGCTTGTCAAATGCATGGAGATATATATTTGACAACAACGGTGATATCACTCCTCCTTGTGGACTCCCTTTTGTACTTGACACTAGCTTTCCTGTCGGAAGCTGCACAGGAGCGGTTAACCATTGTCCAATCAAGTTTAGGATACTTTTATCAACTAATCTTTGCTTGAGTAAAATAAACAGCTTCGAATTTGGTATCGTATCAAAATATTTCGATAAATCTGCGTCATACACAAATTGATACCCATCGTATATGTTTTGTTTTACTTGCTTTATCGCTTCTTTTGCTCCTCGCTTGGGTCGAAACCCATATGATGTTTTGCAAAAATCAGCTTCCCACAAGGGCTCGATTAGCATCTTTACTGCCATTTGAACCACTCTGTCCCGGATTGTTGGTATTCCAAGTTTCCTGTAGTCTCCTTTCTTTTCCTTGGGAATAAGTACTTGTCTTACTGCTTGTCTCCTATAGCTATGATTCTCTAAGTCTTTCTTGATACAGTTCAAAAAGAAAGTTAATCCCCCCTTTTCTATATCTTCAAAACTTTGATTATCCACACCTACCCCTTTGGAATAATTGCTTTTAACTCTGCGATATGCCTCCAATAACGTATCGTATTCACAGACTTTTCCGTATAGACTGTACGCCTTGAATTTTCGCTCTCGCTTGGCTCTAATGTATAGCTTTCTCTGAAATACACGAATCTTTTCATCGGTACTATGTACCGATGGCTTAAGTTTGGCTACAAAAACCTAAGCTCTACAAAATAAATTATTGATATTAGTAGACTTGAAAGCGTTTTTGCTATGTTTAGTCTTTAAATTGTTGTTAACGAAGTGGGAGAAACTCAAACCTACA
>JALUZF010000058.1 GCA_027012135.1 Gammaproteobacteria bacterium | reverse complement strand
TTTTCACTTTCAACCCAGAAACGATGGGTATGAAGGTTAGGTAAAAAACGGCGTTTAACTTTGTTGTTGGCATGAGAAACATGGTTTCCCGTAACAGGACGCTTGCCTGTAACCTGACATACCTTAGACATTGATGCTCTCCAATAAATCGCTTAAATCTTAACTATCATTTAAAAAGACCAATTAAAAAGACAAAATATTTAATTTTCTGGTCTTTTTGCAACACAGGCCGTTGAAATTGCAACGACTTGCGCGAATAAGAGGCGAGATTTTACGCAATATTACCCTAAGAGGCAAGTTTTTTATTGGAAAAATTAAAAAATCTGCAGGGTGGGAGCATACTTTTAATGATTCTCATTTAGACGCAAATACCGTATCTATTGACCTTACTCCTTGCTGAAGGCGCCGTGAATCCGTCCATGGAGGCTTTTCGGCAGCATCCCTGCTGCCGAAACTTCATCAAGAAGCACAGTCAATGGATACTCAGAGGTTATAAATTTCAAATTGAATATATTTTAACCAAAGTATGATCCGGCCCTGAAAAAATCTGCTATCTGTGGACTGTTATGCTCAAACAGGCAGAAGTCTTTATTAAATTGACAAAATAACTATGGTGCAATCTCTGCTTTTGGTTTATCTTAAGACAAAAATTATAAAAATATTAAAAAATCAGAAAGGAAGGTCAATGAAATTATTAAAAACATCGCTTTTAGGGGGCGCAGCACTGGTATTGCTGGCAAATACAATGGCAGTGCAGGCGCGGGTTATTGTGCATGATTTACGTGGTGAGGAGGCAACGACTTATCAGTATCCCACGAATCCAGGTAAGTATTATACTCAGCATTATCGTCCGAAAAGCTTGCCGGTTCCGGTAGTTACCAGTAAGTCACCGGTAATATTGCTGGAAGAATCTATAAATAAGGTGATTGATTTTCTGTCCACGCCCCAGCCGGCTTCGCTGGAGCAGATCACTGACTTTCTTAACCGGGAAATTGCCCCGCATTTTGATTTTAAATACATGGCCCGCTGGGTAGCCGGACGTTATTACAAAACCATGAATCCGCAGCAGCAACAGCAGTTTACCCAGATTTTCAAGGAACTGTTTATTACTACCTTTGTACAGAAATTAAGTAATTTCCAGAATTATCCGCCTGTGGTTGAGAATTTCCGCTCTCGCCGCACCAGTGAGAATGAAGCTATGGCTTCAGCCAGGATCCTTCAGGAAGACGGCACGGTTGTGCATGCGGACTTTAAGTTTCTGAAAACCGGAAACGGCTGGAAAGTAGTGGATGTGCGGGCCAATGGTGTCAGCGCACTGTTTTATTACAGACACTTTTTTGAAGAACAGATCCGCCGTCAACGGCAGAATAATGAAGTTTTTAAATAACTTTTATTTGAGCCTTTATTTGTAATGCTGTTCCAGAGCGTGGGCATTCTGCCCACGTCACCTTATTATAGGTACAGTTCATAGGTATAAACCCTAATTCTAAGCTGATCTATATTAGTTTATTATCTGTTTATGATACACTTCAAATCCAGCTATAGCTTTAATATTCTTCTGCGCCTGATCATTCTATCTCTTTTACTGGTAGTGCTGATCTACTTTCAGTTCGATTATATCCAGAATGTTTATCTTAAAAACCAGTTAACTAATACCGGTTATTTTATTAATGGTTCTATTCTCGGCTTATTCCTGCTGGGTATGGCCAAACAGGTATCGTCCTTATTGTTTTACTGGCGTGAGGAACGGGCGCTGGGCAAGTTTATTGTTAATCTGCATAAGGAAAGTACCAATCCTGTCAAGGGCATTTATGAAAAAAGCCTGATTGCCCATCGCTATGCGACCATGAAGGATATTTACCGTCAGCATGCACCGGTTAATCAAAGTGCGCTAGCGGCAGCCATGGTTGCTTCTGAAAGCACTCGTCTGAGTCTGCCCCGTTTTGTCTCCAATGTCCTTATTCTGACCGGTGTATTCGGTACCATTATTTCATTATCGATTGCCCTGATGGGGGCTTCCAGTTTAATGGAAAATAATGGTGTCAGCAGTATGGGGCAGGTGATTCACGGTATGTCTACTGCCCTGTCAACCACCACAACAGCCATCGTCTGTTATATGTTTTTCGGTTATTTTTATCTGAAACTGACCGATGTCCAGACCAATCTGTTCAGTGCTATTGAGCAGGTAACGACTCAGCATCTGATGCCGCGTTTCTCCTATCAGAGTGAGAGTATGGTGCATCAGCTGGCAGAACTCATTAAATCTCTGCGCCATACTGCGGCCAATATGCAGTTGTCCCAGCAGCAGTATCTGGAAATGGGAACTAAAGTCAACGAGATCACTTCTCAGTTCGATGATCGGGTCAGCGGCATGTCAGAAGACCTCAGTGAAATCAAGGAACTGCTGCGGCTGGGTTTCCGCCTGCCGGAAGACCACCCTCATCACCCCTCTAATCAGACCCCCTCCTGAGCGTGAGTAAGCTGCTATGAATGACGGCTTTATTGATCTCAGACAGAACCATCAGCACCTGGTAGAAGATTCTTTCTGGCCGTCTTTTACAGATATTATGACCGTAGTGGTGATGATTTTTTTAATCACCACCAGTATTTTAATTGTTAAGAACTGGGAGCTGGTTGATGAGCTTAAAACCCGTATCGAGGTGGAACAGAAAATATCTCAGCGTTTAAAAGCCAGTATGGTCGCCCAGCAAAAAACCTCCCAGGAGCTGGAAGCCAGTCTTAACAAGCGCCAGGAAATAATGCGTAAACTGCAGGAATCACTTGAAGCAGAACGACGTACTTCCGAAGTCTTTCAGAAAACCTCTCAGGAAAAAGCCACCCTGGAAGAACGCCTGACCCAGACCCAGAGTGAACTGTCCATGCTGCGTCTGCAATTAATGCAGGCCAGGGAAAGTGCCGCGGAACGTGATAAACTGATTGTGGAACAGGATCAGAATTTAACCCGTTTAAAAGATCAAAAGCGTAAGCTGGAACGCACTATTACAGCAAGAGATAGTGAGTTACAAAGGGTTCAACAACGCCTGGCACAGCTTGAAAACACCATGGATTCTCTTAAGAGCAAGCTGGAAGTTAAAGCTATAGCCCTGTCCCGGCGTGATAAGGAATTACAGGTTCAGATGGTACAACTGCAGAACCGTGAGCAGGAATTGCTGAAACTGAATCAGCAGAACCAGCAATACCAGGACAGCATCAGCCGTTATGAACGCCGGATTGCCGAGATTCAGCAGCAGCAATCGCTACTGGAGGGTGATTATAAAGAGCTGGAAGACAGGTATAACAAGCTTATCAAGCCGTCCCGTTCAGCCATT
Organism: Gammaproteobacteria bacterium; assembly: GCA_027012135.1. Lineage (GTDB taxonomy): Bacteria > Pseudomonadota > Gammaproteobacteria > GRL18 > GRL18 > JANELJ01. Next base: position 528 of record JALUZF010000058.1, on the reverse strand, counting down.
GGCAAATACGTGGTGGAAGTACGTTATGAAAAGCAGGCCGGTAAGCCTCATATACAGTTCCGGGAATCGGTTCATGATCCTTACCAGACGATTTCTGAGGCCGCCATGCATAAAAAGCTCAGTGCTTTAAAAGATCGCTATAAAGACAAACTGTATGTCAAAATTATTATTCCCGACGACAGTGGCCTGTCTTATAACGAAGCCTGGTCCTTTATGAGTTCAGTGCTGGATAAATACGATTATTACTACCAGGACAATTAACCAATCTCCCTGCTCTTGATAAAAGAGGCAGGGAACAGTCGGGCAAGAGAATCGGGCAAGAGACTCAGTTATCCAGGATATAGTTAGTTCAACCTGAATAATACCGTTTTAAGCCTAACTTCAAGCCAGGTTTAAAGCGACTGATTGTTCTGGTTTGATAAAACATCCCATCAAACCGGAAATAATTTTGAGCCACAAAAGCCGGAGCTTATTGAGGATCTTTCTTAAGTTATGACCAGCGGCTACCATAACCACATTAATGGCATC
>JALUZF010000057.1 GCA_027012135.1 Gammaproteobacteria bacterium | reverse complement strand
GCGAAAGCGTATCCGCTTACTCAACTTGGCTGTATAATCGGAGAAGGCGATGATAATATCCCTTCCCTCGGCCATCAGTTCTTCACCTTCCTCATGGGAAATCCCGTCCATTTCACCGAGCCTTGCCTTGAAATTGGCATAGGCCATGTCAAACTGGCGCAGGATATTGAACATGGTGGAACCAAGGGGGGAGTTCACCTTCAAGACCCTTGATCCCCTCTCCTTGGCCATGTTGATCTTTTTTTCCTGGATCTCCTGCCAGGAAGGTTTCTTTTTCTCCTGATTTTTTGCGATTGTGTCCGTCATTTTTTCTCCTTTTTTTAAGCAGAAATTATCTTTGCATTCCTCTTGATCCGATACCGGCGCCACAGGTCCAGCAGATACACCGAGCCGTATGGAACAACGGCCGCCACCACCATCAGAATGGAGCTTTCCGTGGCCACCGGCATCAGGTGCGGTGTTACCTCAAAGAACCCTTTATATATTTCCTCTGCCCTTAACCCGAACTGGAGGGCAAGCTTCCAGATATTTTCCGGGGTACTGAGCCGATAGAGCACGAGATAGAGCACGTAAATGAAAAAGGCCTTGAGCAAAAGCGACATGGCCCGGCCCATGAGCAGGGAATTGATCGCCTTCCTGGTGATATTGCCTACATAATACCGGCTGATATAGCAGCACATGCCGGTATTGACGATCAGGACAAGGTAGGGAATGGAGCCAAACAGGATATGGCCCAGAATATCCAGCTTGTGGAAGACAAAGGGGAAGAGATAGAAATGAAAGACCGGGAACAGCAGGATCAGGGCAAATCCCTCGTGGAAACCGCTCTTGACCCCGATTTTGAAAAAATCCAGGGTATGCTCCAGGGTGAGAAATTCACCGGGAATGACCTGGCCCTTGGACTCGATCACGTAGAACTGCTGTACCTCGGAAATGGCATTCAGCAGGTTCCTCGGCCTGTAAATCCTGCCGGAGTCGGTGGTGATGATCTGGGCATTGGTATCGCTCTGCCCCCTGTTTTCCCATTCTTTTTCCATCAGGTGTCCGTATCGTCCGTATAGGGACTCACCTTGATAATATTGCGCAGCATTTTGGGCTTATCATGTTCCATCTCGGCAATGGAACCAAAGGCTTCGGCATGAAAGGGGGTGTAATAGCCTTTCATGGGTTTGCCGATCTTCCGAGTAACATTGAAATAGCCACCAAAATAGCTCTCCTTGATGAGTCCCCGGGCAATGACATCATGCTCAGCCCGGAGATGATTAACGATGGTCAGCAATACACCGCGCATGGATTCATCCCGCCGACCCATGGTGGCGATTTCCATGCTCCCGGCCCGTTCCGCCATTTTCCGGGCCACCTCTTCAAGCACCTTGGTCTGGAAATAGACGTACCCGTCAGCCATGGAAAAGGCCAGAAACCGGCGGCCAAACATCTTGTTGATGTAAGGCTTCAACTCATCCAGAAATCCGGCCGCATCAAACCAGCCGGAAATATCCATCAACTCCGGCTTCTCGCCCTTTGTTCTTTCCTGGCCCGTCTGGTCTTGGTTATAAATATCTTCCTGGGCCTGCCAGGCTGCCGTGTTGTCCGAGCATCTTTGTCTTTTTCCTGGTGCCGGATTCTCGCTAACCGGATCCGCAGCTCCTGTTTCGATCTTCTGAACAGCCTCTTCCAGTTCCCTCTGCCGGGCCTTCTGGTCAGCGGTTTTCAATGTCCTGCCGATCAGCCCCTGGGGTTTCTTGTGATGCAGCTTGATGGCCTGCAGGATCTCGTCTTTTCTGCGCAGTTCATTAAAGCCGGCAATCCCGGCCAGGGGGCGGCCCGCAACCAGGGGATGTTCACCCGTGGAATAGAGATAACTCCTCATGGAGGTGAGCTTGCCAAGATCGTGACCAAGGGCGGCGACCATGGTATCGGGAATTATGTGCCAGTCGTCCGCATCGGAGAGGAGCTGCGCCACCTGCTCCGCCACATTGATCGAATGATCAAGGAGAGTTGTCCTGCCAAGGAGCTGAAAGGTGTTTTCATCCCAGTTTCCTTCCACATCATTTTTCAGATCAACAACCGATGGGCATCCGCCTTCCCGATCCAGAAGCTGTAAGATCCGGCCGCACACGGCTTTTTGTTCCGGAAATTTGTTGAAACATGGCCCCTTGCTGATCTGTTCCATGAATGCAGTAGCCCGTGGCGATTGAAATTGAAATTTTTCCTGTTCCTCTTCCTGGGCAATGACCTTTTCATCCCGCCACAGGGGAGAGAGCTGTTTGAGGTGAATTGTGCCGCCGCCTTTCTTCTCCCAGAGCTTTGCAAGTTCCTCCAGGGTGATCTGGTTGATAACGACAATGTGCGGCTTTTCCCTGCCAAAGAGCAATACGGTCACAGCAACCAATACCAGGACAAACGCCAACCCAAACAGGGCAATGACAAGAATTGAACTTGCGAGCATCAGGTTTCCATGGTCACCTGGGCCAGATCGGGAAATTCTACCTTCAGGCTGCTTTCCTGAACGGTCGCGGTCTTCCCCTTGTAGGTGCCGGAATAGGTACTGAGAAACAGTTCCCGGGGCGCCATGTTCAGCACCTCGGTGTGCTTGATTCGGACATCCTCGGTTTCCCGGATCGACAGGCCGCCTCCCACCGAGATAATCGGAGAAAACCGGCGTTGTTCACCAAGGTGGCGGGAGACCTACAGGGCCGTGCTCGCATCCGGCACCCGCATGAAAAGCTTGGTGTTGCAGTTATCCAGGATGGTGTTGGCCCGGTCTTCGCCCACCTCGGCATGGAGCTGGCTGATGGACTGGCAATAGCCGTGGATATACACCCCGGCCCCGCCTGCTTTGGCAAACAGATCCTCGATACCGTGGTAGAGAACCGACTGGGCCTCGTCTATGTGCATGACCAGGGACGGGGTTACATTCTTGCCGCTGGAATAGACCCGGCCGACAAAGGCCTGGATCATGGAGATGATGACCTTGCCTGCGGTATAGGCTGCCCTCTTGGTCAAAAGAGACCCCAGCTGCACCACCAGGATAATACCCTTGCCCTGTTCCAGCCGTTTGATAAATCTGTTTTCATCTGCCTTGCCGATGATCTGGCCTACGTTGCCGGAAGTCAACTCGGTAAGGGCAACCCGCAGGGAACTGGCCACCTTGGAGTAATAATCCGGCGGGGTGGCCAGGATTTTTTTCATATCCAGGACCAGCTGTTCCGCCTCGGGATGATTGAGATATGTCAGCCGGTCCTTGAGCCGTTCCAGATCCTGGTGGCTGATATGGTTCTTGATATTGTTAAGGTTAAACGACGGCTTCCTGCCGTTGGCTTCCGCCAGGAGGATCAGGGCCTGCACCACGATCAGGCTGACCTCGTAGGCCACTCCGAAAAAATACGGTTCCCGACCCACTGCCACTCCGGCGGTGATATGACCAACCAGCTCTTCAGGCATATAATAAGAGGAAAGGGGATCAAGGATAGCGCTGTACTCCGGAAAGATCGGGGTGATCAGCATCAGATCCTTGAGCCGTTTTGTATCACCGGCCAGAAAGGTGATTTTGGAAAAGAGATCAATATCACCCTTGGGATCAACGACCACCACCGAGTATCCCTTGCGGATATCCTGTTCAAGGATATGCTCCATGAGCCTGGTCTTCCCGACCCTGGTTGTACCGAAACACCAGAAATGCCCTTTACGGAAGCTGTCCGGAAAACCCAGTTCCATGATGGTTTCCGGGTGATCAAGATGGACGCCGGTGCCGAGATGGGTCCATCCGTTTTTGTATTCCTGTTCTTCCTTCTTCCACCATTTCCAGATTTTCATAAATTTCTGTCAATCCTGACCTGCATGTGCTCATTCAGTTCCCTGGTTACTGCAATTATTGCAGGC
>JALUZF010000056.1 GCA_027012135.1 Gammaproteobacteria bacterium | reverse complement strand
AGTGAACTGCCGATAAAGGCTGAGAGTTTAATGGTCGGAGTTATTTGTGATAAGGATGGGGGTGATTGTCTGGTTGTTTCCCTCAGTGCTTCTATACGTTGCCTGATGGAGGTGTAGTCCGATTGTTCCAGGGTATTGCACAGACCAGCCCGGATGGGGTTTAAATCGACATAAACCATACAGCTAAGAATGGCCTGTTCATCCAGCAGAGCCTGGCTTTTAAAACGGCCTTCCCAGAACCGGCCGGTACACTGGTCCTCAGCATTGGCTTTACGGGCGATATACTCATTGAGACAGCGCATAAACCAGCTGATATCCATTAATCGTTCTCTGAACAGGCTAATAGTTTCCCTGGCTTTGTTCTGCTCAGCATCAGACTGACATTGGCCACTAAGATAGCGCTCCACCAGTATCGGCAGGGAAAACAGTTGTTCCCAGCGTTGTATCACCTCTTCATCAGACCAGCTTTGGGCAAGGGGAGCATTAATTTTTAGTACAGTATGGCAATGATTGGACATAACTGCATAGGCACAGACATCAATGGCAAAGGTGTTTGATAACAGAGCCAGGCGTTCGACAATCCATTGTTTGCGGTGGCTGTAATCCTTGTTTGTGGTGCTGTCAGTACCACAAAGGAAGGTGCGTCTGACACAGCGGGAGATGCAATGATAAAATGGGGTGTCGGAAAGGCTGATTTGCTGCTTTCTTGGGGTTGGCATTGGATTAACTCCTTTTAATCAATATGGATGGTGATGCATGTTTTATTTAGTATGCACCATATTTGTACAACAATCAAACAAGTTTTTTATGTAATGCTATGTGATGGATGTTTGTAAATTTGTGCTGGAAATTTACGAAAATTTTTTGTGATGGATGTCTGCAAATTTTGCAAATTTATTATGTCACTCATTATTGACGACGATAAGTCATTGAAAATGAAGCAAAATAAAAAGTAGCACCTGAGACTATTTCACTACAATATCAACAGTTTATTTCAGGTTGGAATCATATGATTGAATTACCTACTTTCAATACCATAGTAAAATAGTAGGTTAATTGGATTTTAAGTGATTAAGTCACAGAATAAGATAAATTCATCTTTTATACTTAGCAACACTTATTACAAACAACCTTGTTCTTTGCATGAATTTAAAATATGTAAAGACCCTTAATTACTTCAATATGAATTAATCAGTGACATCATTAATCATTATAAAAGGAAAATATTATGCTAAATAAATTTCTAAATCTTGCACTCGCCAGCAGCATCAGTTTATTTGCTGTTATTGTTAGTGTTTATAACTTTCCGATAAACTTATTTCAATAAAGCATTCCATATAAGGAGTTTTATAATTGCGCGTATAAGCTCATTTATAATTCGTGCGGTTAAAAAACCTTATTATGGCTGGAAAACGCTTTTCTATCCTTATGAGCAGTCTTATTTAAGCAATGAACAGCTCACATGATTTTGCTTGACTAAGCATTTGAATCAATATGTTGAAATTTTCCGTAAATGCCTTTATTAACATTTTCTAACCCCGATAATTGTATAGAGGCCCGGTCTCAAATCTTCAAGTGATTTTGATAATAATCCCAGGCGGTTAATGATTGGGCACATCTTTTACAGATGAAGTGAGTCAATTTTTCAGTATCACCAAATATACCATCCTCCTGGTTGGCATTAAAATAATGTTGACATACATGACATTTTTCAATCATAAACTCTTCTGTCGGTATTCTCTCTAACACTTCAATCAATAGGGTTTTTAGAGGAATGTACTCAGCAAAATCAATGGTCCTATTATTAACGTTCCATTTAACCTCTTTGATATTGATTAGCCGGATTAGAAATTGCCAGTATTGTTCGTCATATTCCTGTTTAACCTGTTGATTGGCCTGTTCAATAGTCCATGATCTTTGTTTTAAGTGCTTTATAACCATTAGCAAACTCCTCCCCTTATGTCATTACCCCAAAAGGATATGTTCTGGAACCACGAGCGGAATTTTGCAGGTTATTTTTTTTACGGGAAAGGCTGACCTTTTTGGCAATTAATCCTTGGTTCTCAATGAAGCACTCGAATTCAACAATTGAGTTAACCTTTAAATAGGTACAGTTAACAAGCTCTGTTTTTCGCACCATAATATCTGGACCTGAGCCATTTTGAAGGAACCCATAGCCCTTATCTTTAAACCATTTTTTAACCAGTGTTTGCAATTATTCACCTCTGTGTTGTATTCTCATATTCAATATATGCTCAATTATATACCTCAATCATTTTTTTGACCCGCTTTTTATAATTTCATTTTTAGCGGAAAGAAAATCTTCTATTGAATTATTGTAGCTACTCAGCATATATTCATCTTTTGCACCATTCCAGCGTTATTTTCCTACTCGAATGGTCACCTTTCTAAACACGTTAAATAGTTACGTCTCAGATATCATAATTTAATTAAAAAGCAGATCATTGAAATTTCATAAGCATCGGTAGCTTTTACAATAGCAATAAAGATACTACTTTTATTTCATTTTTGATGCCCAAATAGCAAGCTTATGCATCATAGATTTTTGAGAAATTTGATCTTCCGGGATAGGCTGAATCACTTTATCATGTACAAGTAATCGATAAATATACTCAATTTTTTCATGCGCAGAATCAGTGGGTTCAAATTCTACCACCCCTCTGCCCTCTCCATATTTAACACCCTCCAAAATTGCCTTTTTAACTAATGCTTTTTCATTTTTCAGCTTTTTCATAGTAGCCTCTGACTCACCATTCAAGATATATTAATTACCAGTTTACATTAAAAACATAAAGTCTGGCGGTTTCATCACTGACAATATAAAGACGTTTTTTATCCGGATCAACAGCTATTCCTTCTGCCTTTTTTATTGTTTTATCTTTACCCTTTTTTCTATAGACAAGTTTAGAGCTCTGTAACACTTTGTTTTCTGCAAGATCATATAAAAATAGTCGTCTGGCTTTATCACTAATGATCCAGAAAAGTTTCTGACTCTGATCATAACAAAGATCTGAAAAATCAATCTCTTCAGATTTTATATCTTCAGCAGAAAATCCATTTTTATCCTGCAAGACACAATGACTAATAATCCTCTGCAAGTCCGATGATATTTCTATTAACAAGCCTGGATTGGCTTCTTTTAAAACAAATAGTGTCTGGGTATGCTGATTCCAGGTGCACCCCTCAAGTCCCTTATTAGTTAATTCATTTGAAAAATAAACTGCAATTGAATCATATCCCTGCATGTCCGACAAACATTTCCTGTCACTTATTTCCCGCGTATCCGTGTTTATTTTAATCAGTTCATTCGTACTTTCCTTGACTACCAGTAGAAATTTTCCATCCTGAATTAAAGTAATTCCTTCAAGCTCTTTATCTGCCAGGGTAAAAGACTGTCCCTTTTTTAATTTTCCAGACAAACTTATTTTAAAGATTTTATTAGTATCATCACTAATCGTCCATAAAGCATTTTTCTTATGGGAAAGAACAAGACCAGAAGGTTCTCTTAAGCCTTCAGCCTTGTTTTTTATATTAAAACTGTCCAGATAAGTTAGGTGATAATTCTGCTCTACGGGTTTCATTTTTTTAATGCTATTGATATCTTCAGTTAATAATTGAATGACTGGGTTTCCATCCATTTATTGATGGACAGCTACGACACAGGGCTATACCCCCCATTTTTAACAACTGCGTATTCTGCTGATGGTGAACACCAATTCTGATCCATCATGAACACCCATTCTGTCTCATCGTGAACACCCAACCTTGCCCACACATTGGCGTACAGTCTTTTTACCCTAAGTGTTCACCATCCGTCAATGATGAGCGTGTTTTTCGCATCGATTCACCCTTTAATTTAAGTCGGTGAGCATTGTGCATGAGCCGATCTAAAATAGCATCGGCAATCGTATTG
>JALUZF010000055.1 GCA_027012135.1 Gammaproteobacteria bacterium | reverse complement strand
TAAGTTGTGTGTCCGGAATAGTATAGCCACATCACAGCCATGGATTACACTGGATACCCAGTGGTTGCCTTTGTCTAATCCGGATCTGGGACGCTTTCGGGTGTCAAGTCGGGGCCATGTATTTCATCAGTCAAGAGGCGTTAACGGTACCGGTTATGCTTTATGTCTGGAATGTGGCCGAGCTGAACCTATGCATGCTAATGGTGATCTGCCGGAAAAATTTGAGAATCCTCACCGAAAACTGAGACGCAGTAAAAGTGATGCAGCATTCTGTTTGGGCAGTGAGGATACCTGGAAGATAAAAACAGGTATGACCCTCGGACATGAAACCTGGACGGATGTTTGTGAGATTCAACTAAAAACACAAACAGGTATCTGGTTAAATGACAAAACAGCAGCTAATACACTGGCTGTTGCATTACGCGATGCACTGGCAGAACTTATTGGTGTACAGGCCAGTGAACTGGCCTGTGATACGAAACCCGTTAAAATGGATGATGGTTCAAAATGTCAGTCTATTATATTGTTTGATCGCAATGCAGCCGGTTATGCCTCATCTGTAGATCGCTTTATAGATCAGTTGTTCCATAAAGCACGTAAAAGACTACAGTGTCCGGCAGACTGTGACAGTGTCTGTCCACACTGCGTACTGGATTTTGATCAGCGCTTTGCGGCTGAACTTATGGATCGGCATGTTGCCTTGACACTGCTTGATGAAAAGTGGCTCAATGCTATGTCGCTTCCTGATGAATATGCCTATTTGGGCGCAAAATCTCGCCTTGAATATTTGCCACTGTTCGAAGCACTCTGGCAAAATATTGCTGATAGTAAAACGACAGAATTTCGCTTTTATGTGAGTGGTGAGCTTGAATCCTGAGATACAGGCGTTTCTCCTTTACGTGCATTGGCATATCAGATTGCGGCCAGGGGAGTTCAGGTCAGCATTGTAATTCCTGATGAAATATCAGGGCAACTGGATGAGGCCGATCAATACCTTCTGGCAAGTATGGCAGACAGCCCTCATATATCCATATTAGGTATAAAAAAGACACTGAGCTGTGGCGGTGGCTGGTTATTGGCAGAAGCTATTGGAGAACATTCTGTTAGCTGGGCGTGTGATACGCCGTTCAGCCTGCATTTTAATAGTGAATGGGGGCAGCATCAGAACATACTGGTACAGGCACCTGTTCAGATCAGCCAAGATAATGATCTGCAAGTGACAGATGCCAGCCAGCTTCGTCCTGTCGGTATTATTCAGGGCGATCGGGAAATTGAGTTACACAGTGAACTTAATGGCAGTCTGCAGGACTTTGGCAGACGTTTTTGGAACTGTATTACCCGTGAACATGAGCCATCAAATAATTATCTGACTTCAGCAGACGAAATAATCAGCCTGGACTATCAGGATCGTTACCTGTTTACACCTTTATCCGTCAGGGTGTTATATGAAATACTCAAACAATTGTGTGAACGGGTGTTAATGGCCAATTAAAATGATCCAGTCTTGGCCAATAAAAGTGATCCACCCAGGATTAAGGTTATTGGTTAAAACATGTACACTCCCTCTTTTTATAAAAATAAGGTTCGGGAGTGCAATGAAGGACTGGAATATGATACATAAAATAAAAAGCCTCTTTGACAATGGAAATGGCTTAAGTCGTCGTCAGATCGCTGTACAACTCAATCTGTCACGCCGTACTGTCAATAAGTACCTGTCTATGACAGAAGGTGAACTTACAGCCTGCTTTGCTGATCGCAGCCGTGAGAAACAACTGGATCCCTATAAAGACTACATTCTCCATCTGTTAGAGACCTGGCCTGATTTAAGTGCCCAGAAGATTTATCAGAAGCTGACAAAACACCAGCCAGCACTTAAAACATCAACCCGCAGTGTAAGACGATATGTTGAAAACCTCAAAGCCACCCATAGCCTGAGCCAGAAACGCTATTATGAACCCGTACTGGATATGATCCCCGGTGAGCAATGTCAGGTTGATGGTGGGGAATTACGCAATGTCCTGATAGAAGGTATTGAGCGGGTTGTTTACTTTGTTGTATTCGTTTTATCTTATTCACGGCTGATGTATGTCTCTGCCAGCCTGAAACCCATCAATACTCTGAAGATGATCCAGATGCATGATGAGTGTTTTCGTTATTTTGGTGGCGTACCCCAGGAGTGTGTTTATGATCAGGCGAAAGTCGTTATTATTAATGAGGAGTTTCGTGAACTGACACTTAATTCGGCGTTTAGTCAATATGCAGCCACTGCTGAATTTCGCATTCATGGTTGTAAAGGCTATGATCCTGAAAGTAAAGGTAAAGTGGAGTCAGGTGTTAAATACGTTAAAGGTAATTTCTTTGCAGGGGAAGCATTTGACAGCCATCAGCATCTTCAGGAGTCTCTGCAGAACTGGCTGGACAATACCGCAAACTGCCGGATACATGGTACCACGGGTCAGAGGCCGCGAGAGTTATTTGAACAGCAGGAAAGAGCCCATCTGAAGCCTTATCTTCACCAGCGTATTGCTGAGTTACTTTTGGACAGTAAAGATAAAATGACCCGTAAAGTGGACAAAACCTCTTTAATCTCTTATCGGGCCAGTAAATATTCTGTGCCTCAGCGATGGCAAAGTGCCACAGTAATGGTTGATGAACTGGATGGTCAGTTGATTATTTACCGTCTGGATGACCATCAGGAAATTGCCCGTCATACACTGGCTTGTGAAAAGGGTCAGATCATAAAAAATAATAACCATTACAGAGATAATGAACAGCAACTCATGGTTTATGAGCAACAGCTCGGTCATTTAATTGGCCAGCATCAGGCACAGAGCATTTGTGCTTTGCTCAGACAGAACCATCCTCGTATCTATCGTGATCAACTCAGAGCCTCACTCAAACTGTTTCAGGAACATTTACCACAACAGGGCCAGGACAGCCTGATTGAGCGACTGTGTCAATTACATTCATTATCTGCAACCAGCATACGGGATTATCTGCTGGCATGGCAACATCAGCCTGAGCGCTTTAACACGGCTATATCGGCATCAGAAGCCGAAAAGCTCCCGGTTTCTGATGTGCTGACCCCCTATAGCCAATTAGCCTGTCAAAGTCAGGGAGGTATAGTTCAATGAGCCGTTTAATACAGTTAAGTCAGCAGTTTAAATCACTGAGATTTAATGCCATGGCAGAGCATCTGGAGAGCCTTATCAGGCAGGCAGAAGACAATGAACTGAGCTACCTCCAGTTTGCCAGCCTGCTGGTTGAAACAGAGCTGGGCAGTCGTGACAAACGGCGTATTCAACTTAACCGTAAGAAGGCCTGTTTCCCTGCTTTAAAGCGTCTGGATGAGTTTGACTTTCGTTTTCAGACGACCATTACAAAAAAACAAATACAGGCCTTACTGGATTTCAGATTTATTGATGAGCGGGAAAACATTGTCTTTATTGGCCCTCCCGGGGTGGGGAAAACGCATCTGGGGATCAGTATTGGCAGTAAAGCCATTGATGCCGGTTATAAAGTCTGGTTCACCAGTGCATTAGAGCTTATTGAACTGTTAGAAATAGCAGAAATTAAAGGAGAGTTGAAAAAGAAAATTACAACTTTGTGTAAATTTGATCTGATCATTATCGATGAACTGGGCTATTTGCCTCTGAATAAACAAGGTATGTTCAACCTGTTTCAGTTTATTAACACACTGTATGAATATCGTTCAGTGATTATTACCACGAATAAAGATTTTACCAGCTGGAATGATTTTTTTATCGATGAGAATGTGGCAGTTCCGGTTATTGACCGGCTGATCCATCATTCACATTTATTTATGATGGGAGGTGAGAGTTACAGGTTAAAAAATAAACTAAATCACTAAAAAATTTATTCCAGGTGGATCACTTTTATTGGCCAAAACTGGATCACTTTTGTTGGCCATTGACATAAGTATCAACCAGCAGAAAAT
>JALUZF010000054.1 GCA_027012135.1 Gammaproteobacteria bacterium | reverse complement strand
ATCCGGGGTCGGTCTGAATTTCATGCTGGAAGAAGAAGCCCTCCTGGCCGAGAAACTCGGGCAGGTTGCCCTGTGGCCGGGGGAGGGCTTTCCCATAGCGCTTTCTTTTGTCTGGCGTGCAAAAGAATCTGATACTCCCTTGATGAAGGCCGTGCTGGGGGCCATGCTCGCCACCTGGCCTGGAGCAAAAGCTTGTCCCTGCTGAGCCTGTTTATCACTCCCGCTCGTCGATGGGGATAAATTCCCGGGATGGTTCACCGGTGTAGATCTGGCGCGGTCTGCCGATTTTTGTGGTAGTATCTTCGCGCATTTCCTTCCATTGGGCAATCCATCCGGGCAGGCGTCCCAGGGCAAACATGACGGTAAACATATTTGAGGGGATACCTATGGCCCGGTAAATAATGCCGGAATAAAAATCAACGTTGGGATAAAGATTGCGTTTGATGAAATAATCATCATTTAAGGCGATTTCCTCAAGCTGCTGGGCCAGATCAAGCAGGGGGTCGGATACATCCAGCAATGCAAGGATTTCATGGCATGCGTTCTTGATAATTGTGCCCCGGGGATCAAAGGTACGGTAAACCCGATGCCCGAAGCCAGATAATTTAAACGGATCGTTTTTATCCTTTGCCTTGGCAATATATTTGTTGAAATTACAGTCGTCGGCATAGATGGTTTCCAGCATCTCGATGACCGCCTCGTTGGCGCCTCCGTGCAGCGGGCCCCAGAGAGCATTGATGCCGGCGGCAATGGAGGCATACAGGTTGACGCCGGCGCTGCCGACCATGCGGACCGTTGCCGTGGAACAGTTCTGCTCATGGTCGGCGTGTAGGATGAGTAGCTTGTTCAGGGCCGCAACCACCTCTGGTCTGACGGTGTAGGGTTTGACCGGTTTGTCGAACATCATGTTGAGGAAGTTGCCGCAGTATGACAGATCGTTGCTGGGATACACCAGGGGATGGCCCATGGACTTTTTATAGGAAAAGGCGGCAATGGTCCTGATCTTTGAAATGAGACGGGCCGCCGTCATTTCAACATTTTCCAGGGGATCATCACTCATTTCCGGGTAATAGTTATGCAGTGTGTTGACCATGACCGACAGGATGGACATGGGAGATGCATTGGGAGGGAAATGATCGAAAAAATGGAGCATGTCCTCGTGTAGCAGGGCGAATCGCTCAAGAAGGCCCTTAAACCGCTCAAGTTCTTTGGCATTGGGCAGCTTCCCGTGCAGGAGCAGGTAGGCTACCTCAATAAAGAGACATTTTTCCGCCAGATCCTCTATGGCATAACCGCGATAGCGGAGAATTCCCCGGTTACCGTCGAGAAAAGTAATATCACTGTAGCAGGATCCTGTATTTTTAAATCCTGGATCAATGGTAATGCAGCCGGTCTGTTGGAGAAGACCTTTGAAGTCGATGCCGCGATCCCCTTCCGATCCCTCAATGATGGGAAAGGTATAGCTTTTTCCGTCAATAATGAGTTTGGCTTCCTGCCCGTTTGTTGTTTCCGTCATAATCCTTTTGTATTTCTTAATTTGGTATTTCTTACTTTTTGTATTTCTTGAAAAATACGAGTTCGAGTTGTCCCGTTTTGCAGGGGGACAAAGAATCTTGCCGGTGTGGAACCTCCGTCTCCCCGCACGCAGCTCCTGTTTTTTGGGAGCTTTTCCTTAGGCTGTTGAAACAACAAGATGAAGTGCGGAGTTTCCGTGAACTCTATATTTTGTGCAGAAGAAAAACGTTCCCTCCCGACAGGAGAAAAACAATGCGCGAAATTATTGTTCGGGTACAATGGAAGAAGATACTACTTGGTAGCCTTGATGCACTGCAAAAAGTCGACAGGGAATAATGTCGATCTCTACACACAAAGAGTAACTATAGTCCAAAAGAGTAAAAATATCAAGATGAATGCCTGTGCAGGATAATTGGACTGCAATGGTTTTCCCTTACGGTGAACAAAATCTGAAAATGAATACATCAAAACTTTATGTCAAAAGGTTGTGCCGGTTTATTGAATGTGTTGATATTTATCCTGTTTCCTGTGAACGGCTGGCCGACGGCCGCAGTGACCGGCAGTGGCTTGATGCCGTTCTTGCCGGGGGCGCCACTGTTGTCCAGTTGCGTGACAAGGATTCAGAGGATGGGAAACTCTTGGAAAAGGCTCGATATTTTCGCCGAAAGACACGAGAGGCGGGTGCGCTTTTTCTGGTCAATGATCGGCTTGATATAGCCCTCTTGAGTGATGCCGACGGTATTCACCTGGGGCAGGATGATCTGCCGCCGGAAGATGTGCGGAAGCTCGCTCCGGATATGATTATCGGTCTTTCCTGCAACAGTGAGGAGCAGGCCATGGAGCTGGGCCGTCTTGAACAGCAGGGCGGTTGTCCGGTGTCGTATTATAATATTGGTCCGCTCTTCCCCACCGGCACTAAAGAGGGGCTGGTGCATTTTCTGGGTCCACAGGCCATAGAACGTTTTTCCAGGCATTGCCGTCTGCCCTTTACGGTTATGGGTGGTATCAAGGCTGAACATATACCGGAGCTTGTGGGCTATGGCGCTCACAGGATTGCCGTGGTAACGGCTATCTCCCAGGCGACGGACATTGCAGCGGAAACCGGCCGTCTGCGAAACATGATTGCTGATGCATGCAGGAAAAACAATAATGGGTGAACAGAAAAAACAGCGGCACGCCATCCTTCGGGCCATGGAATATGCGGTGCCGGAAGATAAAATGGAAGAGGCAAAGGATCTGATCAATCGTTACCGGGATGATAAAATCGCCCTTGACCTGCTGCTGGAGTTTTACAGTTATCTCCCCGAGGCTGGTGAGGATTATGTCCGCGAGATACGCATGGTCTCCAGGTCGGGCGGCGTTTTTCTGTTGGCGGCCATGACCGGAGTGTCAGCATACCTGTATCTGATTTCCAGTGAAGGGATTGAATTTCATGGAAGTCTCGCCGATGCTTACCTGGAGCAGGAGCTCCTTGATTTTTTTGATTATGATGATTTGCAGTCATTGCAGCAGGATTGTTCCACACCGGATAAGTTCCCTCAGTATGAACCCCTGCAGGTGGACGAGGATATCTGCCCGGCCTGCCATGCCGTAACCGGAGAAGTGCACGAGCTGGGCTGTCCGGTCGAGATTTGTCCCTGGTGCGGCGGCCAGCTTATCAGCTGTTCCTGCCGTTTTGATCAACTGGGTGTTGAGGTCATGACGGACGCGGATATCGCCCGTTTTGAGGCGTTGCTGAATGAACGTGGGCGAATAGCCTATTCACCCGATCAGCGGCCGAGCTTTGCCGATGAAGGACCGGGTGTTGTGCTGGAGTAGCGCAGATTTTTTTGGTTTTACTGTCTTGATAAGATGGGCAGGCAGGGAAGGGCCGCAACCGGTGCCATATGGTTTGATACGGCACCGGTTGTGTTGGCAGTATTATTTTTTCAGGGATTCCAGGTATTCAAAGAGATCGGAATTTGTTGACAATATCAACGAGGTGTTGTTGCCAATGATGTTTTTATAACTTTCCAGGCTTTTCTGGAAGGAATAAAATTCCGGATCTTTTGAGTACACCAATCCGTAAATTTTTGTGGCCTCTGCATCCGCCTTACCTTTAATTTCGGTGGCCTCCCGTTTTGCCTTTGAAGTAATTTCCTTGAGCTCCCGATCCACTTTGCCAAGAATTTCCGCCTTTCGTCCTTCACCCTCGGAGCGTTTTTCAGCGGCGATTCTTTTTCGTTCCGAGATCATCCTGGCATACACCTTTTTCCGTACCGTATCAATATAGTTGACCCTTTTGAACATCACGTCAATAAGGGTAATCCCGTATTTCGGGGTGACGCTGGAGGCGGCTTTAAGGACCTGTTGGCTGATTTTATCTCGGCCGACTTTGGGTGGTTTGCTCATGTCGCCTGCCTGGGTGGTGGACATGACCGTGGACATCATATAATCGGGTTTCCAGTCGGAGCTGCGGATTATGTCAATGAGATTATTTTTGTTGACCAGATCGCGAACCGTTCCGTTTATGATGTCATCAAGCAGCGATTGCGCCCTTGCCTCAGTGCCCACCGCCTGCAGGAATGTGAGGGCGTTTGAAATTCGCCAGCGGGCGGTATTGTCGATGTAGATAAAGGTCTTGTCATTGGTCGGTATCTGGTTAGGATCGCCGTCCCAGATCATGATTCGTTTTTCAAAGTATTGGACCTTCTGGGTTACGGGTCGTTTGAAATGGAGCCCGGCGTCCGTGACCGGCTGACCGACGGGTTTACCGAATTCGGTAATAACCGCCTGCTGGCCCTCTCTGAGGATAAAAAAACCGTCCCAGGCCATTGCGATAAGGCCGAAGACCACGCCAAGGAGAATAATACGCACTATATGTTTCATAATCGTTCCTGCCGCTATCCTATTTTATTTCCGGTTTCGGTGATTTTTTGGCCAAATCGAGAAACGGAAGAAGGGTCTGTTGTTTTTTGTCCATGACGTAAATATGGTCGACGCCGGGCAGAATATCCTGCATGGCCTCAAGGTACATTCTGCGCCTGGTGACATCCGGGGCCAGTTGGTATTCCTTGACAATGGCACGAAAACGATTGGTCTCGCCTTGTGCCCGGTTAATCCGCTGAATTGCATAGCCGTGCGCTTCTTCAACGATTCTTTTGGCGCTGCCCCGTGCTTTGGGTATGACCCGGTTATAGGTTTCCTCGGCCTCGTTGACCAGTCGTTTTCGGTCCTGGTCGGCCTCGTTGACTTCATTGAAGGCCGGTTTGACGGGGTCGGGCGGGTTAATATCAAGAAATCGCAGCGTAACAATGGAAACGCCGCACTCCAGAAGATTCAGTTGTTTCTGGAGCTCCTGTTTGGCGGAACCGGCAAGGATTTCCCGGTTGCTGAGCACATAATCGAAGTCCATGTTGCCGACAATACGCCTGGTGACCATTTCCGAGGCATCGCGGACCGCCTGCGGCACGTTGCGGACCTTGAACAGGAAATTGACCGGATCACTGACCTTGTACTGGACGATCCAGTCGACGTTGATGACGTTTTTGTCACCGGTCAGCATCAGCGATTCCATGTCAAAACCCCGTCGATCAAAGACGGAAGTCTTGCCGGGCATGCGGGTCCTGAAGCCGAATTCTTCTTTACGCACCGATTCCACATCAACCTTGATCAGATCTTCCATATAGGGAATCTTAAAGTTGAGGCCCGGCTGCGTGGTGCGGGCATATTCACCGAATCTGAGAATGATGCCGACCTTGCCGGGTTCAATGGTATAGAATGATGAGTAGACGCCTTTGAAGACGAGCAGGGCCAAGATAATCAGGAAAATTTTTCCGATGCCCGGGCCGACGCTCGGCGTTGACGAGGGTGGGGCGCCGTCATCGCCCTGGTTGTTTTGCTGGTCCTGACCACCAAAGGTGTCCCGGATTTTCTGGATCAGGGCGGCTAATATATCTTCAGGTGAGGAAGGCTTCTTGTTCTGCCCCCAGGGAGGCTGTTGGTTCATGGGCATGGAAGACCTCTATCTTCACGGGTTGAGGAAAAGAATGCCCTTTTGTTGTAAGGGCCGGATGGAATAATTTTCGAAAAAGTAGTTTGTATTAAAAACCGGAAACACCAGGCTGACAAGTCTTTTCTCGCTGCACCTCTATGAAAGGGGCGGGTTGAACCTTAACTTCCGGATCACTTTCATTGTTCGCTGTGGCTGTGGCCTGAAATTTCAGTCCAGCCATGCTGGTTACAAAAGTGGCATCGGTGCATGAAGATCGGCAATCCACCAGCAGAGAAAAAAGATCGCAAGAGCACAACAGAAAAGAAAGCGCTGAATGGCGGTATTATCAGCAATCTGTATGAGGTTTGTGAGGATGATCAGCAACCCGACAACAATGCCGCAGAAAAAACCAAACAGGTGAGCGCCCAGGTCGGTATGTTTTCCCTCGGACCCCAAAAAGGCGAGCAGACCCGCCCCAGCGCCAAGGGGAATAAGAAATCGAAGCGGTGAATTTCTGCTCAGTTTTATTTGCAGGCCACTGAACATTCCTATGGCGGCAAAGACGGCGGTGGAAAAACCCACTGAATAATGGGGCCCATTCCTGATGACAATATTGATAAAATTAGCCAGAGCCCCGGTGAGCAGGAGCAAAAGCCAGCCGGAGCCGTAGCCGATTGTTGTACAGAGCAGGTGCACCATGAATCCACCGATCAGACAGTTGCCCAGTACATGCATGGCGTCGGCATGCAGGCTCAGGCCGGTTACGAGCCGCCACCACTGACCATGATCCAGGATCTGTGAACTGTCGATGGCCCCGACCTCAAACCAGGGATTGCCGGGATGCCAGGGGCCGGTAACCTGGAAGAAGAGAAAAAGACCGCCGATCATCACCAGGGTCGGCGGGGGCGGTGTCTGCCTGTGCCGTTGCTGTATCCAGTTAGGGGGTGGAGGCCAGTTGCTGTTTTCCTCAAGATAGGCCTGCAGTTGTTGCCTGGCCGGGTCGGCTTCCTCTCGGGGAACGAGTAAAAGGGTATCCTGTTGAAGATAGTCAATGCCCATTGCGGCAAGAACCAGGGCGCAGGCGGAAATATGATCATGCTCTCCCTGTGCAACCACGGAGTATTGCGCATTCTCATCCATGATCAGGTTTGGGAGAGTGTTGTTTTTCATGAGGAAGGTAAGGTGGGTTTCTTGTTTAACACCTCAATCCTGTAGTTGTTCGTGCACCGAGAATGTTGAGACAGGTGCAGGTACAAGGGACAGGTATCGGGCCTGCGAGACTCCGAGTGAATTTCGGCATAGTTGTACTGCTGCCCGTACATCGAGCACAAAATTCGTGAAGCCGACACGATAAATATGCCTGTATCAGCGTCCGGATACCGGATAACTGCAGAATTTAGGTAATAACCTTAAGCGTAAACCATGACAAGTCAAGGATGAGTTGGTAAGGTGGCTGGGATGAAAATTTATCCGGGATTTTATTTCTCGTTATTGTTCATCGAAAACCCTCTTGATTGCCGTTGTTTTTTGAATGATGTCAGAGGGGATATAGTCGGATATGTTGAGCGGATTTCGATTCGTACACCATTCAATAAAAAAATTAATGCAAGAGGGTACTAGTATGGCACAGGCGCAACAGGGAGACACTGTAAAAATTCATTATACCGGAAAATTGGAGGACGGCAGTGTCTTTGATTCTTCCGAGGGGCGCGATCCCCTGGAATTCACCATCGGCAGCGGCCAGGTAATTCCCGGCTTTGAAGAAGCGGTTATGGGTATGGCCGGCGGTGACAAAAAAGAGGTGACTATTCCGGCAGATAAGGCCTACGGCCAGCGGAATGAAGAGATGATTATCCAGGCGCCGCGTGATCAGGTGCCTGCGGATATTAATCCGGAGGTCGGCCAGCAGTTGCAGATGGCCGGGCCTGGTGGTGAGACCGTTATTGTACAGGTAACCGAGGTGACTGATGACCATATTACTCTTGATGCCAATCCACCATTGGCCGGCAAGGATTTAACCTTTGCCATTGAACTGGTGTCTATCGATTGATGATTTTGTTTGACGTGCGCCGTTTTGCAATGATATCCTTTAGCTGATGATGCATTCCGACGGAATTGTCGAGACGGCGTATGTTCTGGCAATGCGTGATTTATGATTTTCTCAAGAAATCTAATCGCGTTTGCCGGAGGGAGAGGTGTAGTATGTACGGCGGCAAATAAGGTATCTGCGTAGAATAAGGTGGCTGCGATGGAGTATACGAGAAAAGAATTTTTAGTTGCATTGGCCGCCGGTTTTGCCTCCCTGGGGCTTCCCGGACTCTCTTCATCAGCCGAGGCAAAGTCGGTGCCGTCAACAAAGGGAAAAAGGCACATCAAGGAAATACAAGTCGAATGGCTGGGGCATGGGTCTTTTAAGTTTGTCTCCAGAGGCGGCAAGGTCATTCTTCTTGATCCCTGGATAAGCACCAACCCGAAAGCTCCCTCCCGTTACCGTTCTTTTGAGCACTTCGGCAAGGTGGATCTTCTGTTGTTCACCCATGGGCATGTGGATCATTTCATGCTGCCTGACGTCAAGAAACTGGTCGCCCGATACGATCCGGATATTATTGCTCCCTGGGAGCTTGATTTTTTCATCAAGTCGGAAATCCCCCAGGCCAGATGTATGACTTTTCAACTGGCCAATATCGGCGCGACCTATAATTACCATGGGATAGATATTTCCATGGTCAATGCCGTCCATTCATCAGGCGCCCAGTTGACCGGGTTTACCGGCACCAATAAATACATGGGACGACCCGTCGGTTATGTCCTTTCCTTTGAAAATTCCCTTACCATATATCATTCCGGCGATACCGCCCTTATGTCGGATATGAAGCTTGTTATTGGCGAGTATTACAAGCCGGATATCGCCATTTTGCCCATCGGCAATGTCTTTACCATGGGGCCGAAAGAAGCGGCGTATGCCTGCAAGATGATCAGGCCTTCCTTCGTGATTCCGGAGCACTACGGTACCTTCCCTGCTCTGGAACAGACGGCCGATTCCTTTGTCAAGTATTTGAAAACCTTCTCTCCACAGACACAACCACTGGTTTTAACGCCGGGAAAACCCCTTCTCGTCTGATTTTTTCTCCCCTATGAACTGGCAGGAACGTTCCCACCTCAATGAACAGGATTCTTCTGACCTGAGCAAGAAGCCGACCGGGATCAGCCTGTTTTTTAAAATCAATTTTTTGATTTTCATGCTGGTCTTTCTCTCCGTTGGAACGGCCACCCTTTTTTCCATTACCCGCCAGACCAGAAACCTCAAAGATGCACTGCTGCAACGGGATAAGCTCATAGTTGACCAGGCGGCCCTGGCGGTTCAGGGCGCTTTTTTTACCCTGAACTGGAGCTTTGTCGAAGAGATGCTGCACAAGACGATAACAGATCAGGATATACTCTGGATCTGTGTTTTTCGGCCGGATGGCGATATCTATCTCTGTGGGGGGGAGCCGAAAAAATATCAGGGAAAGATTCGTTCCATTATCGAAAAAAAGGGGCCGGCAACGGGCAAGGATACGGTTTTTTTTCAGTTGGCCACCGATTCCTTTGAACTTATTAAAAAAATACCTGTTGGCAAGGAGTCGTGGTTCGTTTCCCTTGGTGGAACTACGGAACGTATTTCACAGCAGAATCGCCAGCTTATAAACACTAACCTGGCCTGGGCCCTGGCAACGGTACTCATAGGGATTTTTATCGGCAGTCTGTTTTTGCGAAAAATAACCAGGCCGCTTTCCGAGATCTCAAATGTGGCCCGTGATATAGCCCAGGGCAATTTCGGCAGGCAGATCCACATTGAAACCGGTGACGAAATAGAAATGCTGGCCGAACAGTTTAACCTGATGTCAGCGGCGCTAGAAAAATCCTATAATGCCCTGACAAGCTATAATGACGATCTCGCCCGGGAGGTGAAAAAACGCACCCACGCACAACAGGTCGTCAACCGGCGGCTTCGCGCCATCCTGCAGACGACCGACCAGGGGTTCTGGCTGGTGGACAATAATCTCATTACCCGGGAAATCAATCCCCGGATGGCGGAAATACTTGACCGGCCTTCCGAAGAGATAATGGGACGTTCAATTCTTGATTTTTTTTCCGGCAAGGACAGAGAGTTTTTTGCGTTGAGTATGCGGGACGACAGTGGGGAGAGGACACGTCGGCAGCAGGTTATTCTCAAACGTGAAGGACGTTCTTCCCTTGCCTGTCTGGTGGGCGTCACTCCGCTCATGCTTGGTGATTTCGGTGCCCGCTCCGGGGCCTTTGCCATGTTTACCGATGTTTCCGTACTGAAAACCGTTATGCGGAAATTGCGGCTTGCCAAGGAAAATGCGGAAAAGGCAAATCGTGCCAAGAGCTATTTTCTTGCCAACATGAGCCATGAAATAAGAACACCGCTCAACGGTATTGTCGGTATGCTGCGTCTGCTTTCGGGAACGCAACTCACTCAAGAACAGCAGAAAATGTTGCGCAGCGCCCAGCATTCGGCTGATTTTCTGTTAAATCTGCTCAACGACCTGCTTGATCTGTCCAAAATTGAAGCGGGCCAGCTTGAACTGGAACAGCGACCTTTTTCCATCTCCGGCCTGCTGGATCAGCTGGCAAGTATGTTTTCCGTTCAGGCTGAGGAACGCGGCCTGAAACTTACGACATCACTTTCTCCGGATGTGCCTGACATCCTCATCGGCGATCAGCTGCGACTGCGCCAGATACTGACCAATCTGCTGAGTAACAGCTTTAAATTTACCCGGCAGGGATTTATTTCCGTTCATATCGGTCTTGCGGACAGGACCGAAAAACGGGCCGTCCTGCACTGCAGGGTTGAGGATACCGGTACCGGAGTGCCCAGGGAAAAACAGGATGAAATATTTCATTCCTTTACCCAGGCTGACAGCTCGACAACCAGGAATTTCGGCGGTACCGGTCTTGGCCTTGCCATCTGCAAGGAGCTGTGCGCCCTGATGAACGGGTCTATCTGGCTGGAAAGTGAAGAGGGATGCGGCAGTATTTTTCACTGCACCATGGAGCTTGCAATAGCGCTTGAAAAAAAGCTCCTTGATTATGACCAACCTGCCGGAACAGAGCCTGCCGAGGCCGGCCCGTTATCTATCCTGGTTGTCGAGGATAATGCAACCAACAGGGAGGTTGCGCAGATGACCCTGGAACAGGACGGTCACAGAATAACTCTTGCCCGGGACGGGATCGAGGCCCTTGAAAAAATGACGGCTGCAAGATTTGATCTTGTTCTGATGGATATGCAGATGCCGAAAATGGACGGTGTCACTGCCTGTCGTTTGATCAGGGCCTGTGAGCGGGGAGAGCTCAGCGAAGCAGATGATGCGTTGCAACCTTTACTGGAAAGGCTTGTCAGAAAAATAGAGGGCAGTTATACCCCGATTATCGCCCTGACGGCCAATGTTCTGAGAACGGACCGGGAAAGATGTGTTCAGGCCGGAATGGATGATTATTTAAGTAAACCGATCCAGCCGCAGGAAATTACCCGGATTTTATCCAGGTACACCCCTGTTGCACAAGACAAATCTTCCCCGGACGATACTGCGCCTGCTGCAACATCTCCAGAAGAATCAGAAGCCCTGACCAGGGCCCGCAATCATTTGCGTACGATGTACAATTTTACCGACGAACAGTTTGAAAAACTGCTTCAGACAGCCCTTGTAACCCTGCGAACGGATCTGGCCGATCTGGAACGCGCCTTTGCCGATGGCGACATGGGACTGGTTGGCGCCAAGGCCCATAAATGCAAAGGTTCCCTGGTTATGCTCGGGATGCAGGATGCGGCTGATAATGCGGCGGAAATTGAAAACCATGCCCGGGAAAAGGAGATAGAATCAATTGGTGCATTGCTTGATGACTTACATCTCCAGTTGGCAGAACTTCTGGTACAGGAGCAGGCATAGGAATTCTGGATTTCTTGCAAAAGGGCAACAGGGGAATGCGGGTGAAAATTTCCGGAGCCGGGCGGCATCGAGCGCTCCCGACTCCGGAGAGAGGATGTTGAGTGAAAAATCACTTGCTGTGCATGCTGCCCATTTTGTCCATCATTTGGGCACGCAGCTCAAGCATCTCTTTTTCAATTTTGGCCAGATCCTGGGGGGTGGTTGCCGGGTTTCGCATGGCCTCCATGTAGTCGAAGCGTTTTTCCATCATCTGTTTGCGCAAGGCACGGGTCTGGTTCATGAACTCCTGGCGTTGCTGCGGTGTCATATTCCACATCATGCCGTTGCAGCCCATTCCCATCATTCCGGGTCCCATCATCTTCCCATTCATCATGCCCGGCCCCATCATTGGGCCGTTCATCATCCCGGGTCCCATCATTTGTCCATTCATCATGGCGTTGTGATGTGTCTGCGGGCTCGCGCTCGCTGTTCCGGTCTGGGCGATGGCCGTGCCGGCAAGCAGACCAAAGGCGAGGATTGATGCAAAAAGTTTTGTTTTCATCGTGGTTGTTTTCATTGGATATTCTCCTGTAGTGTTAGTTATCAGGCAGACACCATGCCCGCCCGGGTTGTTTGTCATGTTTCCTGTTGGCGTATTTCTGCTTTCTTCTGTAACGCTGCCCGGCAATGGGGGCAGAACTGCCAGCTGGTTTCCACAATCCGGTTGCACCCGGGGCAGTGACTTTTCAGGCCATGGCCGCATTCTGGACAGCGCAGAAAGGTTTCTTCCACTTCGCAGCTGCACCCCGGGCATTGTTTTTTTCTGTTGCTTCTCCTGCGCAGGAGAAGGATGACAACCGTGCCGGCCAGCAGGAGGAACACCGGAAGCAGGAAAACAGGACCCGGAAAAAAGGTGCCGGGGCCGCAAAACCAGCCGCCATGACCAAAACCTGATCCAAATCCACCATGCATCATTGTATATTCCTCCTGCTGAAGCAAAGTTGCGTTCTTGTTTGCTGTTATCCCTGATAAAGCAGGGATTATGCCTGTTTGTCACTTAAGATATTTTTCAGTATAATTTGTTGGAATAAAAGGGATTTTTATTGAATTTCGTTCAAGATGGTGCCTTGCGGTATGGGGAGGTGCCCTGTTTCTGGACAGGGAAGGGATGGGGAATGGATTGCAAATGCCTTGATTTCAGGCAGGGGGCGGCTGAAGCATCCCGGAGCGGAACAATACCCCCCCCCAGGAGCGGCATCAGTGGCGAAAAGAGAAAAGAGGTTTCTCTGACCTCGGCTTTTGTTTACATATAACGTTATGGGTTGTATGGTTTATGATATGATACAGTCTTTTGCATGTAAGGAAACGGAGAAAATTTTTAACAGGATCTATTCCAAGAAATTGCCCCCGGCAATTCAAAGGGTGGCCTTTAAAAAATTGCGCATGTTGCACAGGTCTGTCGATTTGATTGATCTTAGAATTCCTCCTGCAAACCGGCTTGAACAGTTGGCAGGCTCGAGAAAAGGGCAGCATAGTATTCGAATTAATGACCAGTGGCGTATTTGTTTTGTCTGGAAGGACAACCATGCAGAACAGGTTGAAATCGTCGATTACCACTAAAGGTATTGTTATGAAAACAGAAAAA
>JALUZF010000053.1 GCA_027012135.1 Gammaproteobacteria bacterium | reverse complement strand
TAAAGCCCTTACAAAAGAACGTCCCGTCCGGAAGACTGCGTCGCTTCGCTATGCCCGTTATCAGCCAATGACATTATTGAGGCCGCAGGTAAGGTTGCAGCTTCCACGACGGATTGTACAATGCATCAAGCTTATGGCTGAGCTCATAAATGAATGCGAATGGAAGCGTGACGTTACAGGGTCTTGCGAGAAAAATGGTTCGCCACGTCGAACTTGCTTGACAAAGCCTTCTCATGGAAGCGAAGCGGAGCGAAGACTCCGAGGAGTAGTGTCACGGGGCGGTTCTCAACTATACAGGTAGTATGTTGTGAGTCGCTCCGGGACACACGACGCAGTAGATCGAAGTTTTTACAACGCCATCACTTTTTTGTTTTTCTCCGGGAGAATGGGCAAGCTTTTCTTGACGCTACCCCTCTCCTGTGCTACATAGAAACCGCTTTCAAGAAACAATGGGCCGTTAGCTCAGCTGGCAGAGCAGTTGACTCTTAATCAATTGGTCGTAGGTTCGAATCCTACACGGCCCACCAGCAAAATCAAGGAGTTACGAATTTACCGTAACTCCTTTTTTCGTTAAAGGTACCCGTATAGGTACCCACCTGTGCTTTTTCCTGCTTTTTTGTCCAATATTTTTTCCCGTTTTTCATTGCCGCACACATTGTGCTGTCAACGGCACCCATCATCAATATAGGTAAAAATACCCATAGGCATACCGGTATGTTTACGCATTGACGAACATCATGTTCCGCGCTAACAAATATTTTTAATATCAAACCTGAAAAACTCTATCAACGGAATGAGATCATGGTTATTTGAATCCCGCCTATTCTTTTCCGCTTGTCCATTTTCTCATCACTGCCTCAGATTTGCAGGGAGTGAGTTTTTGTAACCCGTTAGTTTACGGAAGAAAAAATGAAAAAACTTATTATACCGGGATTATGGATCATCATCGTTGTATTCTCCCAAAACACATGGGCATGTACCTCTGATTTCGGCTGTGGGGTTGGGTACACCTGCGTGAAGGAGCCATTAAAAACCGATGGAATATGCATGAAAACCGTCGATGAATACGGCACCCGTGAGTATAACCTGCCCAATGTGGACAGTATTGGCCCAAACATGGATTTAGACGGTCAATGTGATTATGATACTGATTGTCCTATAGGTTTCAAATGTGCCCGAAAATTAAAAGTATGCGTAAAGCGGTAAATTATCTGTTCTGACCGCCGATTTTTTTTTTGCTCACAAGGGCGGATACGATTACAGAAAGTTTTATTTTTTTCTTTTCAGATCACTGCTATCACTCATTAAAGAAACATTCTCAAGCAGAATAAAAATTATGAAGCTGAAGATTACCTCGACTCTATTATTCATGCTGACATTTGTGGGGTGCGCGCAAAGTGAATATCACTGGAGAGCAAAAAACAAAACCAATGACATGTTCCACCGTGACTCCGCTCAATGCAAACTGATGGCGAGAAATGCGGCCAATAACATTACCACTCCCAACAATCAATCGTTTACCGCCACAACCTATAACTATGGAGGAGTACAGGATACTCGTGTTGACCCTGATTATATGCAAGATGCTGTCTCTAATGTAATAACAGGGTTGCAGCAATCAGTTGAGGAGTCAAAGGTGTACGAACTTTGCATGGAGAGTAAGGGGTATTATAATGGTAATAAGCCTTTTGAGAGAAATTTCACATCCATAAACCATACCGGATACAATGAATCAAAAATAGGAATGCCATGTTCTACACAAGATGGTTGTGGTGACATTAATTTATTATGCAGCCCATATCGACAAATATGTATAAAAGTAGAGCAATTAGAAGGTGAAATCAAACGATTTTCAAAAACAAATAATCTCCCAAAAAATAATCGATATGAATTATCAAAAAAATATTATTACGGTAGAAGTGTTCCACAAAGCTATGCTAAGGCCGCAGAGTTGTTAAAAGAAGCGGCTGAACAAGGGTATGCTAAAGCTCAGTATGAATTAGGATATAGATACGACAATGGTATAGGAGGACCAGAAAACTATACAAAAGCAGTTAAATGGTATAAAAAAGCAGCTGAACAAGGTTACGCCAGAGCACAAGATGCTTTAAATCGGATAAAACGAAAAAAAATAAAAAAAATTGCACACCATGGTTGTGCTGTTTTTGAAATGTACGACCAAGAACTCTCGAAGTGTATTCCCCAAAGTACATGGATTGACAAATACAGGAACACTCCAGGAGCAAAAGAAGTGTTAGAAAGAGAGGAACAAATTCGTTAATGATTATTGAAGGTTGCCAACCGTAACCAGCGGTTTACTTTCAAGCCAAAATCAACGGGATTTTTTTCCACCCTTGAGTAAACGAGGCATGGCATAATCCTCAATAAACATCTCAAGACGGAAGTATTCATCCTGCAGGCGTTCAAATTTCTTCCGGTGCATGTATCTCGGCCTTTTGAAGCCGTCACCAATGAGCGCACGAAGTTTGGTCACCTTTCTTGCAAGGCGGCCAGCGTACCCCTCCTGCTGGCATGGATAACAAAGGTCATAGCAATGCCTGCAGAGAAAATATTTTCCCCCACTATAAAGAATGGCAACGCGTTTCTTGCATCCTGGGCAAACAAACCAGGGGCGCATGCCGTAGTTGCATCGTGTCCAGCTAAAGGAAATAACCTCCGTGACTGGTTCTCCCCTGTAACAATACTTAAGGATCACGCTGTTTTTCTCCATTTGGTAGTCAATGGCCCCCGTCTCGTGCCCATTTGTTGACCACCTCACCGTTCCCCGGCTCCCTGGCCGCGCTTGCTTGCGCAACCATCGAATATCAAGCTTGAGATAAGTCTCTGTGTTTGGTTTGCTCATATTTTATCCTAAATCATAAGGGAATTTCATCGTTTTCCGGCCTTTACAAGTTCTCCGTGCTGCCCCGGCTGGCAATTAACACAAAAGTAACCGCCCTTGATGCCATGGATAAAATCCCGGCCATGGCACAGGGGACAAGGCTTTAAAAAAGGTTCGACCTGAGATTCATTACAAACAAACTGAATCAACGGTTTTTTTTCAGGGCAATCCCCTTGTTTCCCCTCATCTGGGGATGAAATACCTATTTGTTTGAGCAGGTTTGTCGCCAGTGTTGCCAGTGTTGCCAAGCCATTGCCATGAATTTCATTTTTCATTTTTCCTCTCCCCCCCCGGCAACATTGGCTTTTTTGGCGACAGTTTTTTTCAACCACAATGGATTGACAAGATAAGCTGTTTTTTTCTGATTGACTGCCCGAACGTAATTGAACTCTTCCAGAATTTTCAAAACCTTCTTAACATCTTCACTTTTCAGCCTTGGGCGTGGGCCTGAATTGCAAATATCTCTAACCGTTATCTCCTGAAAATCCTTGTCCCTGACCCATTTCACAATACGCCGGGCCGTATCCATACCTTTGTCCTCACCAGCCAAGCGCTGGACGCTGACGGCCTGCTGCAAGTGGTATGTTCCAAATGCCTGGGCCTTTGCCCATGTTTCTAAACTAATGATGCTATCTGGCATCCGGAGATAATCAGGATTCTCCGCCAGGTGGATAACAAGCGCAAGTTTTGCCGTTTGTGTTACCGCCTTGCTGGCAATATCACGCACGTCCTCCAGTTCTTCTCCCTCAGCCATCATTGCTTCGATGGAATTATGAAATTTCCGTCTTTCCTCTGCCGCTTCTTCAGACAGACTGGCCTTATGACACGAATCGCCACGCCTCGGGGAAGGTATTTTCAAAAGAGAAAACAGAAGATGGTTATATGCTTCCATACGATGAAAATTCAATCCGGGTTCCCCGGCCTTTTCAAACCGGGAACCAACAAGAGAGGGGAGACAAACCGGCCAGATTCTTGCCAAGGCTCCAGACTCCCTTAACGATGCATTATTTGCCGCAGCCATGTATTTATCCGGCTGCACCATAATACAGACATTCAAACAGGGTTTATAAATGACCTTTTCTTCCGGGCCGTTAACTCCGCCGACTCGGTCGCGAGTAATGGTATCCCCGGTGATGCCTGCAAGATAAATAGCCTCTCCTGTCCGGCCATCCCCGGAATATTTCCCCATGATTGCATCAATGGCTGGTCTGCCCTCGCCAGTCAACACCGCATAAGCTCCATTCCTGTCATACATTTTCTGAAAAAGTCGCTCTTCAGATGTATCAGTTGTATAGAGGGTGGGAGCTGGCGGTTCTTTTTGTCGTCGCGCTTCCTGATTTTTCATTTCCCTGATGATAGATTCCTGGTCATCAGGATTTTTTTTCGCTTTACTTTTTAATGCTGTCAACGCTGCATCTACAGCCGTATTCACGGCTTTTGCTTCCCGTCTTTTGTCCTCATATTCCTCCTGCTGATCCTCAGCCCATTGTTTAAGAGGCCAAGCCATTCTTGAAAATACAGGGCTTTTTCTCTCACCACTGGACGCAATCAGGGCAAAAAAGATTGCCGGGTGATGTTCAAGCCCTGGCCTTTCAACCACGACAGCCTTTTTCTCGATTGCCGTGGCAATACACGCAAGGGCGACAACAGCCGGAGAGACTGCCGGAACCTTGGTAAAGCGGGCTACCTCTGCCGAAGCCTCTTGTATCGATTTCGGCAATAAAGACAGGGGATACACCTGCCCCGTTTCAACACCCATTCTTTGGGGCAGGGGTATCGGTTGCGGCCAGGAATCGCCCCTACCTCCTCCCAGCTCACTTGCCGCCTTCTTAAAGTCACCGTTATGCTTATAGGCAGTGTACAATGCAAAGGCAGAATAGCTGTGTCCAGCCTCAAGCGGATGTGCATTCGTCGACCATACATAAAAATTTCCCGTTGCCTCAAGAACCACTCCGGAAATGCCTTGCTGTTTTCCCGGTCGGGTATACCCCATTCCAACTGTCGTTTTTCTGTCACGTCTCCAGCCGTATCGTTCCAAGAGTTCCTCAATACTATTATTCTGGTTGAAAATATCTCCGGGCCGCGAATCAAAATCATTCGATTTAAACGGTTCACTCTGGATGGTTCTCCGATCAAACATGCCCGCAATGACATGAATCGTCCGGACTTCTTCAGCAGACAAAACCGGACAATCTTTCAGACTGTTTTGTATAATTTCATATCCTTTTGAAGGACTATGCAAAAAATATCCACCCTCCCCTCGTGTTTCGATCCTGACCTTATTCTCCTTCGTCATTGCCAACTTTTGATTCCCGCCGACAGGTTTTTCGCATCGATAGATGATGTGGTATCCATGGGGAGTTTTTCGTTGACAAAGTTTGTTCGCCAGGCCTGGAAGACGCTCTTCAAGTGCTTGAAGAAAGGGCTCGCATACTTTCGGATCATCAACATCAAGGCATTCGAGATTTCCTGATACACGACCCGCGACAATAGCAAGACTGCATCCGGGCGTGAAGACGTTATTGACTTCATCCCTGTCCATCAAGGCGTGTTGAAACTGCTTCCAACGTATTGCAGGCGTTTTATCGGGATTGGCAGGAAACACGGAAAAGTCATGCTTAAGGAGAGAATAAGCAGTAGTTTTTATTATATCCTTACCTTGACGAACTTTTCCCGCCGCGGTATCATGCCGTTGAAATAAGTTTGTTGTTTGCCGCCGTTCCCCTTGGCCGGGGCGGCGGTTTTCTTTTTGCATCATTTTTCCTCACCCCCCAAGTTAACACGCTCACGATCAGCGAGAAATTTATCAATTTCAGATTCGTACCACCCGACTCCGCGCATTCCTATACGGACTCGTTGTGGGAATAGTCCGGCACGCTCCAACCGCCACACAGTTGACCTGCTGACACCCGTGCGTTTTTTGACTTCAGGAAAACGTAAAATTGCTTTTTTCATTGTGTCACCTTGGTTCTTAAGAATAAGTAGTTGTTCCTTACTGTCTAAACGGTAACACATTGAAATAAAAAGAAAATTGCACGCAAAAAGAAAAAAATTACACCCTTCCTTGAGTGTAATTTAAAGATGTGAAATATTGGGATGTTAGAAAAAGAGGAAAAAAGCTGGAGTGTAGTTTATTTGCTTCGGAGTGTAGTTTAATTTATCTTTTTTTTCGGTCTTCTGCCCGGATTACGATTGGGACAAAGTTCCTTCATCCACTTCCTTAAAGTTCTTTCGGAATAGATTTTCTTCTCACAAGCATGAATAATTTCGCTTCTTTTACTCATGTCTACAATAGTCAAATCCGGTTCTTTACTCCAAATTTTTTCAGCAATGTCTTGGACGGCTTTCCTGTGCCTTTGGCAGGGCAAGAGTTTTTTCGGCTCTATTTGGCCATTACCTGACGAACCGGCATCTATTTTCGCGTTGATTTTTTCAAGTTTGCGGTCTATCTCTTCAAGTTTTTCTTCCTGTATCTTCTTTTCACTTGGTTTATCTGCATTCAGTCCGGTCCAGGTGAGTTTTTGCTCTTCCAGTTCCTTCTTTTCCATAAGCAAGTCCCATAACTCTTCATCTACGGAGCCATACGGGTCACTGTTAAGCGAATAAAACTCAGTAGAGGCATCTTGCCCATGAAACCAGATGGTTTTATCCTTCACATCAGGCGCGGGAAGGGGGAGGTCTTGCATAAAAAGAAAATGAGCCAAATCAAGCCGTCTTACCTCGATTTCCGGCAATTCAATTTCCTCTAAAAATGTTCGAGGGGTAATGTTGTCAAGATCAAATCTGACTGGTTGTTCTTTTCCGCAGTAGTAAAAAGGAAGTTCTTCATACCCAAGCCAGATACGGACAAGGTGATTGTGGCAGAACAAGGTGTTCACCGGGCCGGGAAAATTTTTCGTGGTCAATCCATGGCGGGCAAGAGTTTTGTTCAGGAGTTCTTCACAGCCAGTTCCATATTCCCTGTCCTTGGCCAAGCCAAGACATAAATCATCAAAGGAAATTCTTCTATCCTGCATAGCAATCACCTTCATTGCCTCCTGAAAAAAACAGGCACGGCAGGCCGTCAGGTTTACGGCTTTTCGGGAGCTACCCTATCCGGGCCTGAATCGTTAGCGTTTTCTCAACTCCTGCAGGGCGGCCTTGACCTTCTGCAAGGCTTCATCTGAAACCTGGTCGGCATGTTCAAGTTTGGAGATATAGGATTGGGTAACCTTCATGTGCCGGGCAAGGTCAACCTGCTTGACCTGCGCTTTCATCCGGGCAAGGGCAACGGGATTGTCGACATAATCAGCAGGATCAAAATCAACGTAATCATCTTCCTGTTCCGCCCATGCCTCCAGTCCGGCCAGTTCATCTTCAATTTGTTCTTTCAGGGCATCAAACACCTGGACAGGAAGTAGTACATACTCGGTGTTGCCTTGAATATTTTTAATGGTCTGCAGATTCATTTGTAGGCGTCTCCCCGTGGCTTTATTTTTTCAATCTGAATTATCCGCAAGGTATCCCGGCGATCAAATATTATGCGCCAGCCGCCGATACGCATCCGCCAAAGATGGGAACCTTTGAGCTGCTTTGTATCCAATGCGGTATCATCGGGGTTTACTCCGAGACACATAATGGCATCGACAATACGCAAACGATCCCTTCTTCCAAGATTCTTCAGCTTGCGCCTTGCCTGCCGTTTGACCTTAACCGTATAACTCATATTATATTACCTATTGTCTTGTTGCGCAAGAAGGTTCAGGATTAACGCAGATTGACCACTTTTCCCTGCCGCTCGGTAAGAATTTCCTCCAGCCGCAAGGCCCATTTTTCAAGAGCAACACGTTTTTCGCCGTCATAACTGTGCCGGTCATACACATGGGTAATTCCCTTTTCAGCGTGATTAAGCACCTTGGAAACAACCAGCCGGGAAATTCCCATGCCTGTCATGTGGCTGGCGGCAGTCCTGCGCAGGTCGTGCATGGTTACATCATCAAGACCTGAATGGTCGCGTACCTTGTTAAATGATTTTTGGAACCATTTCACATGGCCGGTACTCTTCTTCCTGGAGGGAAAAACATATATACCGTCGGCAGTAACTTTTTTCTGTTCCTGAATAATGCGTAATGCCATTGAGGACAAGGGCACACGATGCGCCATCTTGTTCTTTGCTATTTCGGCGGGAATTGTCCACCACCCGGTTTCAAAATCAATATCCTGCCAGCGCATGGAACATACTTCTATGCCGCGTTGCGCTGTAATGAGACGTAACTTTTGAATGTTCGCCATCATGGGGGTAAGGGCTTCATCGAATGCCGCCCATAATCTTTTGATTTCCTCGGTGTTTAATACCCTGTCCCGTTGTTTTTCTTTGCCGGGAGCTTTGATTCGGGTGCATGGATTAAACTCCACAAGATCACGCTCTATTCCAAAATTGTATATTTTACGAACCAATGCCAGGGTACGATTAGCAGAAATCGGCGAGCCTCGATCAACAATTTTGTCCAACAGGGCAATAACATCCCTTCGCCTGAGTTTATGCGCCTTGGCATTACCCCATGCCGGAATAAGGTCATGTTCAATTTTTCGCTTATCTTCCTTAAAAGATCGTTTATGGATGGCATGTTTTTCAAGGTAAACATCGCAAAGCTGTTTAAAGGTGGGCGCCTTGAGAAGTTCCTGTTTTTTGGAACCGGGGTCTTTTCCCCGCTCAGCTTCAATAATTACCTCCCGCGCCTTCTTTCTGGCATCCGCCAGGGATAAAGCCGGAAACTTGCCAATCGTAATCCGTCTTTTTTTTCGGCTGCCTTTGACACGGTATAAAACAGAAAAGGATTTGACACCTGATTTACCGATTCGCAAACATAAACCGGGTTGCTTGGTGTCAAAATAATCAACTTGCCTGTTCTCGGTTGCTTGTAACTTTTTCAGCCACAAAGCACTCATGGTTACAGATGGCATTTTTTCTCCTTACTTTGCAAAGGTACCCAAAAGGTACCCGCATAGGTACCCACTTGATCTTAATTTCCCATGAAACATACTGAACAGCTACAAACAGTATATATCACGTAAAATCAAAAAGTAAAGGTGAAAAGAATATATTTCAGAACTGTTCAAAGGTACCCAGAAAAGGGCATTCATAGTTGACTCTTAATCAATTGGTCCGGGGTTCGAATCCCCGACGGCCCACCAGGTAATATCAAGCACTTCGCCGGATACAGGTTAAGTGCTTTTTTATTGCCTGCCTGTTTCTGGTACACCACCTGGTACACCATCCGTATTTTTTCCTCTTTTCAGGTTATCCTTTCTCGGCTCTTTGGAATCGTTACCGCTTTCGCAACTCCTGCAGGGCGGCTTTGACCTTCTGCCAGGCTTCATCTGAAACCTGGTCGGCATGTTCAAGTTTGGAGACATAGGACGGGGTAACCTTCATGTACCGGGCAAGGTCTATCTGTTTTACCTGCGCCTTCATTCGGGCAAGGGCAACGGGATTGTCGACATAATCAGCGGGATCAAAATCAACATAATCCTCTTCCAGTTCCGCTCTTGCCTCCAGCCCGGCCGGTTGGTCGTCAATTTGAATATTGGACATAACTCTCATATTATTCATACCAGCAGCGCCTCCGGGTGGCGATCAGCTACCCGGAGTAATGGTTGGACCGGTCCCTTTGGTGTCCGTCGCCCCTATTCCCACTCATGAAGAGTACGGACGCTTACACCGAGCAACCTGGCAAAGGCGGACTGGCTTAATCCGGTTTTGGCACAAATTGTTTTCACGTCAAACGGCAGGTAAACGGTTGTCCGTGCGCCTTGGCCTTGCTTAATAGCCTCAATGCCTGCCAGCAGTTCCTGACCAATATCTCTTCTCATCGCTTGTTCCGGTCTTTGTGTTACAAAGCATTAATCCACTAACTGTTCGGGGGAAATTCCCATGGCTGCTGCTAATTTTTCAACCGTACCGCTACGAAGATTATTACTCTTTTCCATCTGAGATATTGCGGACTGGCTGATACCTGTCAGGTTAGCTAATTTTTCCTGACTCAGACCCAAATGTTTCCGCCATGCTTTTACAAGATTCCAGCCATTTTCAATCATCAGCCCGACAACAGCGTGGGGGATGGTCGATTCATCTTCTCCCTGCTCTTTTTTCTCAATAAGATTCAGAAAATCCGGATACGGGATAACAGCAAATGCGGGCTTGCCGTTTTGCCGTATGATCTGGACATTATCTGTATGTACGTTCATTTCTCTTCCTGACCTCCTCAATGGTGATTATTTCCAGAAATTCAGTAAATATCACCCTCCACCTGCCAACTCGTAGCCGGTATCTGTCGGTAGTTTTTATCTTTTTTACATTGTCACAATCCGGGAATGTTGCAAGGGCGGAGACTGCTGTATAAACTGCGCGCTGGTCCTCTTTGTTTTTTATTTTCCTGAGCTGTCGCAATGCCTTAAAACCCTCGGCATCCGCAACAGCTCATTTCGAGGCTGTACCAGCACTTCAGGGAGTGCGATCACCCCCTACGGCCTACAGAATACCCTGTGTACGCTTCACCTGTCTTGTTCGTCCACTACGGCTCTTAAAGGACTCCGCCACAGGCGCAACACTCGGTGCGGGTGGGCGGCTAACCCTTACCCTCTGGGGACTTGCACCCCAACAGATATGCCGAGCTTTACTCGGCGCGATAACGTTTGAGTTCGAGGGCAAGCGGGATTAACAGCACTGAACTTTGAATAAATTGAAACGTTGCCAAAAAGATTGAACTTCGAAAAACCGCCGTGCCAGCTTGCCCCCCAGCGCTTTGTTGTGCAATTTTTTTTATGATATTCCAGTGCGTTAAGGCGCAAAAAGCTCTTGCAGCAAA
The DNA here is from genome assembly GCA_027012135.1 of Gammaproteobacteria bacterium. Taxonomy (GTDB): domain Bacteria; phylum Pseudomonadota; class Gammaproteobacteria; order GRL18; family GRL18; genus JANELJ01. The sequence goes on along the minus strand of JALUZF010000053.1, from coordinate 2,370 downwards.
TGAAGTGTTTTTGCCTGAGCACTTTTGCTGATTATTCCTAATTTCTTTACCAGTCTTCGCTTGTCAACAGTGCGGATTTGATCAAGAACAATCTGTCCCTTTTTTCCTTGAAATGAACAGGCAATTCTTGTTGGATAATTTCTCCCTTTCGTTGTCATCGGAGCCACGATAACAGTTGATATATGATGATTCATTTCATTTGGTGAAATGATAAGGCATGGTCTGGTTTTTTGTATTTCATGTCCAACTGTTGGATCAAGGTTGATGAGAAATACTTCGAAACGATTTATTACCATTCCCATTCTTCCTTTTCCCACCGACTTTCTGGAAACTCTATCAACCTGTCATCTTTATTCTTTGCCATTGCCTTGAAAGCTTTTTCCCAGTTTTTTCTGTACTGGGTGGTTGGCCTAATGACAAGTTCATTGTCATGTACCTCAAGGTCGACTTCTCCACTGAGGCCGCACTGTTTTAGAATGGGTTTTGGGATTCTGAGTCCCTGGGAATTACCAATTTGGATTATAGAAGCTTTCATGATTGCCACCTGCTGGTTATTTTTATAAATACATTGTAATTACATTGGCAGCCAATGTCAATTTTGTTTTTCAGACGCACCACTTCCAGGCATCCCGTATATTGTTCATGCCGGCAGGGATTCCGGGTGACGGGCTGCTACCCAGAGTTATGGTGTTCACATCTGTCGACAGATTGACGGTCACCCGTTTTCCTTTGCCATTTTTTGACAGCTTCAATACTTTCAAGCAATTCCCGGCCAATATCTCTTTTCATTGTTCCATTGCCTCCCTGATTTTTTCCAGTTGTCACGATGATCACAAATTGCACAGGATCTTCTGAGCTGTTTTGTGTCAGAAGTATTACTGTTTCCTTGCTCTGCCATTCAACAGCAGTCCATTTTCCGGAATACGTTTCCATTTCAATGCAACCGGGAACGGGTGTACGTTCCATATTTTGCTGCTGTATTCGGTAATGGAACGGTCCGAAGAAAATTTCCCTATTCGGGCCACATTGAAAATTGACATCCTGGTCCAGCGTTCCCTATCCGCAAACACATCACTTACCCGCTGCTGGCAGTCGATATAGTCCTGATAATCTGCACACAGCATATACCGGTCATCATGGAGCAGGGAATCGACAACCGGCCTGAACAACTCCCGATCACCATGGGAAAAATGACCGGAACCAATACGGTCTATAGCCTCTTTTAACTCATCATTATTCCTGTAGAACTCCATTGGATCATATCCCGCCTCCTGGGTGGCCATGACCTTTTCCACGGTCTGTCCGAACAGAAAAAAATTATCCGCGCCCACCTCTTCCCGTATTTCTACATTGGCCCCGTCCAGGGTGCCGATGGTCAGGGCGCCGTTCATGGAAAATTTCATATTACCGGTGCCCGAGGCCTCCATGCCGGCCAGGGAAATCTGCTCGGAAAGGTCGGCCATCGGATAGACGACATGCCCTATCTTAACGTTATAATTTGGGATAAAAAACACCTTGATCCGGTCCCGCACATCAGGGTCCCTGTTGATTACCTCGGCCACGGAATTGATCAGCTTGATAATGAGTTTGGCCATAACATAGCCTGGCGCCGCCTTACCGCCGAAAACAAAAATGCGAGGCGTTATCTCAATATCCGGATTGGATTTTATCCGATTATAGAGAGTAATAACATGCAGGATATTAAGATGTTGCCGCTTATACTCATGAATCCTCTTTACCTGGACGTCAAACATGGCACAGGGGTCAATCACCAATGATTCCCGACGCAGGGCAATGGCGGCCACATCCCGTTTGTTCGTCTCCTTGACCTTGCGCCATGCCTGCCTGAATCCGCTGTCATCCACCAGCTTTTCGAGCTTTTTCAACCGGTCAAGATCGGTTATCCACTTTTCGCCAATGGCCTCGTTAAGCAGGCTGGTCAGACGTGGATTACTCACCGCAAGCCAGCGTCTCGGAGTAACTCCATTGGTAACATTCCTGATTTTGCCGGGATACATTGCATGAAAATCAGCCAGGGTATGTTGACGCAGCAACTCCGTATGCAGGGCCGCCACTCCATTGATGGCATGGGAGCCGACACAGGCCAGGTTGGCCATCCGTACATAGCGGGGACCGGATTCATCTATGATCGACATCCGGCGGACCCGGTCCAGGTCGCCGGGCCAGGCCAGGCGCACCTCGTCAAGAAAACGGCGGTTGATTTCGTAAATAATCTCCATGTGCCTTGGCAAAAGCGATGAAAACAGATCAATCCTCCACCGTTCCATCGCCTCTGGCAGCAGGGTATGATTGGTATAGCACAGGCTGCGGCGGGTGATATCCCAGGCCCGGTCCCAGCCATATCCATGC
>JALUZF010000052.1 GCA_027012135.1 Gammaproteobacteria bacterium | reverse complement strand
CGCATACAAATACAAAACAGTGATACTGTTGGTTTACTAACTGAATTCGATAAAGCAGGGTTAAAAGTCTTAGCACTTAACGCTTAACACTTAACCCTGCTCTTATCAAACCGTCTTTCCTGGCGGCCATATTTAGGAATTTAAGCCTTGCGCAGCAAGGCTATAAAGTCCTTAAGTTTAAACGTCGGGATAGAACAAGGAATTCGAAGCGTATTGAGAAAGATACGTTTCACACAGAATTTCCTGGCGGCCATAGAGACATGGAACCACCCGACCCCATCCCGAACTCGGAAGTGAAACGTGTCATCGCCGATGATAGTGTGGGAGTTCCCATGTGAAAGTAGGTCACTGCCAGGGTTATACACTAAAAAGCCTCAGACGTTGTCTGGGGTTTTTTTTTGCCAAAAAAAACAGCGCTGAGCGTTGAACGCTGAACGCTAACTGCTTTTTCTCAACGCTCAGCGCTTTTTCCTCTATAATACCACCATGACCTCAAAATCACTCAACCCTAAAACCGAGCACGATCTGTTCTATTTCCTAACAGATCACAAGAAAATAGCAGTCTCGCAGGTTTCTCATGCACTGGTCTGCGGGCTTATTGAAAAAGGGCTCCCCATAGTTGAAAAAACAGGGCATTATTATCTGAAATTTCCTGTCATAGCTCTCGCTGCTTCGTCTATAAGGGGACAGTTGCAGGAAGATATAGAACAACAGCTGGAGGCTGTTAATATTGTATTTGAAACTCAGTCGACTAATACTCTGGTTAGAGACTACCTTCCACAATCTGGATATTCATTATTGCTAACAGAGTATCAGACTCAGGGACAGGGACGTCGGGAGCGGATCTGGCAATCGCCGCTGGCTCAGAATATCTATATGTCTCTGACATTCAGTTTGTCTTCAACGGATAATTTAAATTTTTTACCCCTGCTGGCAGGTATTGCTATCTGTAAGGCTTTAAATTGGTTTGGTATCAGGGGAGTGCAAATTAAATGGCCCAATGATATTTATCTGGATGGCAGAAAACTGGGTGGAATACTTATTGAAGCGGTTAATCGAACTGAACAGACCATTATCATCTGCGGTATTGGCTTAAATATTAATATGCAGATTAACCCGGAAATTGACCAGAAATGGACCAGTCTGAGTAAACAGAGCGGTATTTTTTTTGATAGAAATGCTATTATAGCGCATCTTATTAATGAGCTGATTGCTACCTTTAATAAATTAAACAAATTCAACTTTGAAGTCTTTATTAAGGACTGGATGACCTATGATTTTCTTAATCAGAAAACTATCCAGGTTGCAGAGGATGAAGCTAATTTTGAGGCACGGGTTAAGGGGCTGGCTCATGATGGTGCTCTGCTGATTGAATTTATCAGGGATAATCAGTTGTTAACAAAATCAGTATATGCTGCCGATGTCTCCGTAAAAGCTGAGACATCGGCAAAAAATTAAGGAAAACAGTGAGTATTATTTTAATTGATGCAGGTAATTCCTGTCTCAAATATTCAGTGCTTGAATCAATCAGTGAACCGGTAACAGATAGTTTAATACTGGATTATTCCAATCTCAGCCAGGAGCTGCGAACTGAATTGGAAAATCTGGTTGTTACTCAGGTGTTTGTTTCCAGTGTCAGCAATCCGCTGGTTTTTCATACCATTGCCGATATTGCACAGGAACTCTGGCGAATAGAGCCACTGCAGATTGTGGTAGAACAAAACAGTTACGGACTTTCAACCCGTTACCAGAATCCACGGTTATTAGGTTCCGATCGCTGGCTGGCCATGATTGCGGCGCATGATGAATTCCCAGACAATATCTGTGTGGTCGATTGTGGTACTGCCGTTACGGTCGATGTGGTTACCGACGATGGCATGCATCTCGGTGGGCTGATTACACCAGGACTGAAAACTGCCCGGGATTCATTGGGTATGCAGACCAGTAACCTGCCTTTTATTGAAAATAATGCTAAAAACTATAATAATAATTCCTCTCTGCTTGCCAATAATACCCATGATGCTATTTTAGGCGGGACCCTGTATCAAATAAGTGCCTATATTGAGCGCATTGTCGCAGATATCCGGCAGGAATTTGGTGACAATACTCAATGCATTATTACCGGTGGTGACGCCGAACAGATACAACAATTATCCATGCATCAGTTTCATTTTCGTGAAATGCTGGTTCTGGAAGGTTTAAGAATTGTGGCCCAACAAAAGCTTAACAAGGAATGTCTATGAAGTGGTTATTCTATATTGCGGTAATACTTAATATTGCCTATTTTGCTTATAACCTGTCTTATAAAGATACTCTGATCATTCCAGAAAGCAGTTTAACCCAGTCTTCTGACAAAAGCATAGTGCTGCTGGAAGAGCTAAATAATAACGACAGTAATTTTGATCAGGCCATACAGTCCGAACAGAATAAAGGTATAGAATCCACAGAAGTTTCTCAAAATAATAATACGGCCATTGACCAGGATCTGGATGAAACAGCAGAAACTGAACAAAAATCAGTTTTACCGGCACAACAGGATACTGCTTACATAACCAGTATTGAAATTTTAAATAAACCAGTATCAACAGACCTGCAGGAACAGGAGTCTGAAAACCAGGGCTCAAAACCACAGCAAGGCTCTGAAATATTAGCTATACCCAGCAAAGATCAGAAAGATATGCAGGCAATAGCCGTTAATACAGCACAAATTCAGAATCAAACCAAAGAAAATAATCAGCAAACTATTACCAACTGCCTTATGTTGGGTCCATTTAAAAAGCAGGATCTGGACATTATCAAGCTGGAGCTGGAACAATTGTATACCAATCGAATATCATTTGGCATCGAAACTACCTCTAAGATAACTTACTACAGAATTTATATACCACCATTAAAAAGCAAAGAATTACGCAAACAGGCACTGTCACGCCTGGATCAGAACGGTATGACCGATCATTATGTTATGTCCATTGATGGTCGAAAAAATGCCATTGCTCTGGGAGTCTTTAAAAAACGTACGGCTGCTGAAAAGGTGGCTGCACGTGCCAATAAACTGGGTTTCTCAACAACGATTGAAGCCATCAGTGATGATAAAAACAGCCTTTATAATTTACAGCTGGAGTTACAGAGTAATGAGCCACTAGATTCACTAAACAGCCTGATTGAAAAAAAGCAGCTTAAATTAACTCAGTGTCAGAAATAAAGGTTGCCTGGCCAAATAAACCTCAGTATAATACGCGCCAATCTTCATTGATTAGTGCCGGTATAGCTCAGTTGGTAGAGCAACTGACTTGTAATCAGTAGGTCCCGAGTTCGACTCTTGGTGCCGGCACCATTTCTAATTTTATTCTAATGTAAAATTAATATCTTATAGTTGAAAACAGTCCTTTCAAGTTCTTATTGTTAACGAAATCCACACTAGATTCATTCATAACAGGATCTAATGAATTTGCCAAATCAGTATATCTGTGCAATTATTCATGTATAACTCCCTGAAGAATATCAGATAATAACATCGAGTCATTTATTGAGAGTGTTACTGTGGAAGCGCACAAATTAAAAACCATTGATGATTTAATGGAAGCACAAAAATCAGATGAGCGTTTTGAATTAATTAATGGTGAGATTATTAAACGCCCAATGGCGAGCTTTGATCATTCTTCTATTCAAAGTGATGTTCCTGTTGAATTAGCTCACTATAAAAGGATGTCAGGTCCTGGCGGTTGGTGGATAGTGACTGAAATCAGTGTCCGCTACAACGAACACCAATGTCCTGTCCATGATATTGCAGGATGGCGTAAAGAGCGGGTTCCTCAAAGACCTAAAGGCGTTATGAAAATGACACCTGACTGGGTTTGTGAAATTGTATCCCCTGGTCATGTGGCAAAAGATACTGTGACCATCTTTAACCTTCTAAAAGAGTACAAAATACCCTTCTACTGGATAATCAATCCGGAAGAAAAAATACTCTCTGCATACCAGTACTCAGAAGATACTTATAAAGTCCTGGTATCCGTACAAAATAAAGCAAAAGTCAGACTGGAACCCTTTACAGAAATTGAATTTGACCTGAATTATCTTTTTGGTGAATAAACTGCTAATGTGTTGCAAGCCTGTCAAATCAGGGAATGCGAGCATCTTTGTCCGCAATATAAATTAAGCAGATACTCTGACTGTTAAAGCTTTTTACATAAATTTATATAATGTGTAAAAAAAACTGACGTTTGTAATACTTTCCTTGCACTTAAGCAGAATTCTCTGTGTTACTATCCATTTAAAAGTTATAAATCTGTAAGTAGCTGTGTTTTTTCTACTTTAATTAATGGAACAAGTCACACGTGGTAAGAATTTTTAAACACTATGTACCGTTCAGCCTGGTTTTTCTGGGGATCCTGGAACCGATAATCTTCTTTCTGGCTTTACCGATTGGTCGTTATATCAATCCTTATGATGGCGGTTCTATTACCTATTATACCGAGCTGGTTTTTACCCTGGTTGTGGTATTGACTATGGCGGCCTCTGGTCTATACAGTCGTCAGGTGCGGGATAATTTTAAGGGGATCCTGTTCAGAATTATCCTGGTTACCTTTATTGTCTTTTTCTTAATGAGCTTCCTGTTTTATCTGCAGCCGGCCCTGTTCACTGCCAGAACAACCTTTGTTTATGCTTTAATGATCCTTGCCGGCACCCTGATGATAACCCGGAGTCTTTTATATTTAACAGTAGACAAAGAGTTTTTTAAAAAACGTGCAATCGTTTTCGGGGCGGGAAAAAAAGCCTCACATATGAATGAGTTGCGTAGAAAGTCGGACAGAAGAAACTTTTTGCTGTTGGGTTTTGTTCCGATAGAGGGTGAACAAACGCTGATAGAAAATGAGAAACTGCTGGATTTAAGGGGTAATATGCTGCAATACGTCATTGATAATGACGTGGACGAAATTATTGTGGCTATTGATGATCGGCGTAAAAATTTTCCAGTGGATGATATTCTGGAATGTAAATTAAGAGGTGTTAATATTCTGGATGTATCCACTTTTTTTGAACGCCAGACCGGGCGTATTAAGCTTACCGCTTTGCACCCCAGTAATCTGATATTTTCTGACGGCTTTATTCAAAGTACATTTAATCAATATACCAAACGTATTTTTGATATTTTTGCCTCATTAATCCTGCTTTTGGTTACCTGGCCCATTATGTTGATTACTGCTCTGGCGATAATGATTGAGTCCAAATTCAAAGGAACCATTTTTTACCGGCAGACTCGTGTCGGTTTATACAATAAAAACTTTGATGTTATAAAATTTCGTAGTATGTCCATGGATGCGGAAAAAAACGGGGCACAATGGGCGCAGAAAGTGGATCCTAGAGTCACCAAAGTGGGTGACATTATCCGTAAATACCGAATTGACGAACTGCCGCAACTGTTTAATGTATTAAACGGTGATATGAGTTTTGTCGGTCCCAGACCAGAGCGGCCGGAATTTGTCGGTGAGCTGTCTAAAAAGATAAAGTACTATGAGATCCGCCATTTTGTAAAACCGGGAATTACCGGCTGGGCTCAAATTTGTTATCCCTATGGTGCAACAGAACAGGACAGTCGTAATAAACTGGAGTATGACCTTTACTATATGAAAAATTACAGTACTTTCCTGGATATCATGATCCTGATACAGACAATACAGGTGGTTGTCTGGAGGCAGGGTGCGCGCTAAATGGATAGCCGGTAAAGATGGAACACTATAATATTATCAGCTATCTCAGTGCTGGTATTGCCTATTCTATTTTACTGATACTCAGTTTATGGGGCATTAAAAAACACACTTCAGGGATACTGTTTTTTATTGCCGTGCTGTTCTCCAGTGCATGGGCATTTTATACCAGTTATAATCTCTATAATGATGACCTGTATACCACCAGTATCCTGCCCCTGGAAACCCTGCGCAATCTGGCCTGGTATATTTACCTGCTGGCCTTATTAAATGGCATGTCTGTTAATGATAACAGGCATATTTTCCTTTCGCTTTTTAAGTCGGGCTATAGTGCCGTCCTGATTACTGGCAGCCTGATTATTTTTCTAATTGAAATCAATCCGGGACTGCAATTTAAAGTTAATCAGTTACTGGGAATAGATTTCAGATTAATGGCGCATGTATCATTTGCCATTATCGGTCTGATTTTAATTGAACAACTTTATCGCAATGCTATTTCAGAGCAACGCTGGGCCATAAAGTTTATCTGCCTGGGGCTGGGCGGTATCTTTATTTTTGATTTTATTATTTACAGTAAATCCCTGCTTTTTAGCGGCATCGATTATTTATTATGGAATGCCCGGGGCATAGTTAATGCTTTAGTCGTGCCATTACTGGCTATCTCTGTGGTACGGCTTCAGGGTGAAACCAGAAACTATACTATTTCCCGTAAGGTGATTTTTCATACATCAGCACTGGTCGGTACTGGAATGTATCTGATTGTCATGTCGCTGGCAGGTTTTTATATCAAAAAATACGGTGGCAGTTGGGGAGATATTGCCCAGATCCTGTTTATTTTCCTGGCCATCCTGGTACTTCTTATCCTGATGTTTTCCGGTGCTTTAAGAGCCCGCTTAAAGGTCTATTTTAATAAACATTTTGTCAATTACCGTTATGACTACCGGGAGGAATGGATCAAACTCAGTAAAACCCTGGCGGAACTAAAATCTTTTAATGAGTTATCTCGTTTTATGATTAAAACCCTGGCCGATCTGGTGGACAGCTCCTGTGGTGGCTTATGGGTTAAAAATGATAATGGAGATTATTACCTGGCTGAAAATTACAATCTCAACCTGGATGCTGACTGGGATTTAATTCAGGCAGAGAATCCGGCTGTGCGGTTTTTACAGAATAAGCAATGGGTTATTGATTTTTATGAATATCAGGATAATCCTGAAATATACCAGCAGGCAGATTTCAGTGACTGGCTGGAGAAGGCAAAAAATACCTGGTTAATGATCCCTATTTTACAACAGAATCAGCTAAAAGCCTTTGTGGTATTAACCAAACCCAGGGCCCCTCGACAGTTAAACTGGGAAGATCATGATCTGCTTAGAACTGTTGGCCTGCAGCTAGCCAACGCTTTTGTACTAAATCAGGCCAGTGAAGAACTTTCAACCGCCAGGCAGTTTGAAGCCTACAGCCGCTTATCAGCCTTTGTCATACATGATTTAAAAAACCTGGTGGCCCAGGTCTCTCTGATTGTAAAAAATGCTGAAAAACACAAACATAATCCAGAGTTTATTGACGATGCAATAGATACGCTGGAAAACGTGGTCAATAAAATGCAGAACCTGGTTAATCAGCTGCGTCAGAGAAATGTCCAGGATTCACGTTCCATATTTGATATGGTAAAGGTAATCCAGGATATTGTTAAACAGCAGTCAGCCCATAAACCCACTCCAGATTTCAGAACTGAACTAACAGAATGCTGTATCAATGGTGAACAGGAAAAAATTTCAGCCATACTGGGACATTTGATCCAGAATGCACAGGATGCAACGGATGATGATGGTTCTATTATTATCAGTCTGGAAGAAACAGGCAGTAGTGCTATTATTAAAATTACGGATACCGGAATTGGAATGAATGAAAAATTTATTGCAGAACGTTTATTTAAACCATTTGATACCACCAAGGGGAATGCCGGTATGGGGATTGGTGTCTATGAGGCAAGAAGTTATATCCTGAAACATTCAGGTTACATCCATGTGGACAGTGAACTGGGAAAAGGTACAACCTTTACCATAACATTACCCTTATCTACAACTGAACCTTTACCTATAAGCGAAAGGAACAAAAATTGAGCAGTAATGATAAAGTACTATTAATTGTAGAAGACGATCCAGGTCTGCAAAAACAGCTCAAATGGAGTTTTGAAAATTATAAAGTCGTGATTGCAGGTGATCGTGAAGAGGCTATTGCTGCCATCCGTCGCTATCAACCAGAGGTTGTTACTCTGGATCTGGGGTTGCCACCTGATCCGGCCAATGCCAGTGAAGGCATGGCCGCATTAAAAGAAATCCTGAAACTGGCGCCGGAAACCAAGATAATTGTAGTAACGGGCAATGACGACAGAGAAGTAGCTGTTCAGGCCGTGGCTATGGGAGCCTATGATTTCTACCAGAAACCCATTGATATAGAAACTCTTAATTTACTCATTCAGAGAGCTTTTCACCTGAGTGAACTGGAAAAAGAAAATCAGCGGCTTTCCCATAAAACAGATGAACCATTAGATGGTATGATAGCTGTCAGTGAACCCATGCTGAAACTGGCTCGTACTGTAGAGAAGATAGCCCCTAGCGATGTTACTACTTTATTATTAGGAGATAGTGGTACTGGGAAAGAACTTATTGCCAGAGCCTTGCATAATCTTAGCCACAGGAAAAAGAAGCCTTTTGTTGCAGTTAATTCGGCAGCGATTCCAGAAAACTTACTTGAAAGTGAATTATTTGGATATGAAAAAGGGGCTTTTACAGGGGCCGCTAAACAGACCAAAGGCAAAATAGAATATGCTGATCAGGGGACTTTTTTCCTGGATGAAATTGGCGATTTGCCCATGTCATTACAGGCAAAGTTACTGCGTTTTTTACAGGAACGTACCATAGAACGCATTGGAGGCAGAACAGAAATTCCTGTTGATATTCGTATCGTTTGTGCCACCCATCAAAATCTGGAACAGTTAATTGTAGAAGGACGATTCAGGGAGGATTTGTATTATCGTCTGAGTGAAATGACCATTAAAATACCACCTTTAAGAGAGCGGGAAGGTGATGCATTGGTGATTGCAACGGCATTTGTCAGACGTTTTAGCGAACAGCAGCATAAAAAAATAAAAGGTTTTAGTGCTGATGCAGCTAATTTAATCGAAAGTTATCACTGGCCAGGTAATATTCGTGAGCTTGAAAACAAGGTAAAACGAGCAGTGATCATGGCTGATGGTAATCATATAACGGTTGGAGACCTTGAGTTAAATCTACAAAAAGAAGATAAATCTTTGCCACTGAACTTAAAAGAAGTTAGAGAAATTGCAGAAACTACAGCAATTAAACGAGCATTAAGTTATGCTGATTATAATATTTCTAATGCAGCCAAATTGCTGGGTGTGACAAGACCGACACTTTATACTCTTTTAAATAAATACAGTATTCAAATTGCAAATATTGAAAGTTAATAAATTTAATTATATTAAGTTAAATGCATCAAAACTTAGGACAGTTTTATGAAAAATTTTAAACAAATAGTGATATTAACTCTGATTACCATAAGCGTTGTGTTTTCAACAACTAGTTATGCTTCTGACTACATTGACGATGCACAACAATACTTTGATAAGGGTGAATATGAAGCAGCAATCATTCAATTAAAAAATTACTTAAAAGAAAATCCTGATGATGCACATGTTCGTTATTTATTAGGCCAAAGCTATAATAAAAGTGGTAATATTTCTGGTGCATTTAAAGAATTTGAAAAAGCTTACAAAATAAATAAAAATGATGTTCAAATACAGTTAGCTTATGCATCACTGCTCAGGTTCAAAAATGAAAACCAGAAAGTAAAAGAAATTTTAAAAAAAAGCTATGAGGATAAATCACAAGAAAGTCAAAGGATGGTTATTCTTGCGGATATTGCTTTAAGTGAGAATAAACTTGCAGATGCCAAAGAATTATTGGAAATGGCCAAGCTATCCGATAATACGATAGAGGTACAGCTGACCTTTGTCCAGTTGGCTATGCTAGAAAAAAATAATTCTACTGCGGAAGAAATAATAGAATCGGTTCTACAACGAGATAGTAACAATCCTAAGGCGTTATTGTTGAAAGCTATCAGCCTTAGTAGTAAACAAAAATATAAAGAATCTCTTGAAATTTTATATAAATTGCATGAGCAATACCCTAATAATTTGCGTTATAGGCTGGAAATAGCTGGAATAAAATACAAGTTAAAAGATTTTGAAGATGTTGAACATGAACTTGCTGATGTTTTAAAGAAAAATAAGAACTTACCTCAGGCTAATTCTTTAATGTCATTAAGTAAATTAAACCAGAAGCAATACAAAGAAGCTATAGAATATGCTCAAAATGTTCTAAATGTATTACCTGAGCATTATCTATCAATGTTTGTTGTCGGGGTGTCAGAATTGGCACTGGGCAATTTAAATCAGGCAGAGAAATATTTAAATCAGGTGTTGTTCCAGTTTCCAGATAATGTAGAAGTAAAAAGGATGCTGGCAAATTTATATATTGCAAAAAAGGAAGGTGAGCAGGCATTATTATTACTCGAATCTATTGACAAGGACAAGGTTGCTCAAAGTGCTAATTTGTCTTTAAGCCTGGGAACAGCCTATTTGCTCACAGGAGATTATCAAAAAGCAGTGGAGGCTTTACACAATGCAAAAAAACTGGAACCTGACAATAAACTGATTAAGGAAAGGCTTGTAACGGGTTACTTTAAGGCGAATGACTTAAAAAATGCAATTGCCAGCCTGGAAAATATTGCTTCAGATAAGAATAACAAGCAGGCGCAATATCTGTTAATTATTACTTATATTCAAAATAAAGAATATGAAAAAGCCAGAAAAACAATAGAAACATTAAAAATACAGTCTCCTGATGATTCTAACTTATATAACCTCCAGGCCGCTTTATATTTGATTAACAAAAATAAAAGTCTGGCACTGTCTACATATCAGAAAGCAATTGAAATTAATAAAAATTATATTCCTGCTTATTTGGGTATAGTCAGGATATATATGGCTGAAAAACAATATAAACAGGCCGATGAGCTTTTTAAGAAAATTTTAAAAATTAATAATAAATACATAAAAGCCTGGTTAGGCCGTGCTTCTATTGCCGAAATTACGGGTAATACTGATAAAGTCGAATATTTTATTAAGGAAGGTTTAAAAAAATCAGAAGGTGATTTCAAATCAGAACGCATTGCTCTTGAGCAGCTGGCTAAATGGTATGTTAAACAGGATCAGAAAGAAAAGGTTCTGGAGCTGAGTGATGAATTTGTCAAGCGTTACCCTGGGCAGGAAGGAGCGCAATATTTTCAGGTCAAAGCATTGTTCTTGAATGGAAAACGCAGAAAAGCAGAAGCTGTACTGGAAAAACTGCTGTTTAACGAGCCGGGTAATCGAAGGTATCAATTATTATTAATTACCTTGCTGGTTGAAAATAAGGATTACTCCCGAGCTTTGGAGTTGCTGGATAATGTACTTGAATCCCAGCCTGATGATAAAAAGGCCTTAATATTAAAAGCTAAATTATTAGTACAAAATGAACAGTTTAAAGAAGCTCTTGAGGTTAGCAAACATCTTCAAACTACTTTCCCTGAAGATATTGAAGGGTATAAACTGGAAGCGGATATCCTATTATCAGAGAAGAAATATGATGATGCACTGGTCAAATATCAGAAAATATTTGGCAAAAAACCTTCAAATCAGGTGCTATTAATAATTGTAGATATATTTTTACAACAAAATCATCCAGATCATGCTATTAAAATTTTAAAAAATGCACTGATTAACAATACATCAAATCAGGTAGCTCGATATCGATTAGCCTTATTGTTACAACAACAGAAAAATTATAATTCTGCAGCCAAACAATATCAGATAATAATAAAAAATAACCCTGACAATGTGCTGGCATTAAATAATCTGGCCTGGATATTGGCAGAACAGGGTCATAAAGATGCTCTGGGTTATGCAAAAAAAGCCTATCAGTTAAAACCGGATTCTCCAGCCATACTTGATACTTATGGGTATATACTGCTTAAAGAAAACCAGGCAGAACAATCTGTCAAAATACTTCAAAGGGCGGCAGAGCTTGCACCAAAATCATATGATATTCAGTATCATTTAGCGAAGGCTTATTATTTAACAGGCAATCATAATAAAGCTAAAGAAATACTTACTGAGATTTCAGGAGATGTAGTTAACTTTTCTGAAAAAGAAAATGCCAAAATTCTTTTTAAGAGGTTACAATAAAAAATTTATCCGTTACAATAAAAAACAGGTATCTATCTATTAAAGATAGAAGAAAGGGGGGGGAATATATGAGTGCAAAACTAATTTGACAGAATCTAAACACATGAATATGGTGCCAGTTAAATGTCAATAAAGTTAAAAATTGCACACACTGCCAGGGAACTGGATGACGTATTTAAATTGCGTTATGAAGTCTATGTTATTGAAAAAGGAAGATTTTCTTTAGATTCAAGTTCAAGTGAAAACAAATCCCGTATCGTTGATCGTTTTGATACCATTCCAGGTGTTGCTAATATAATTGCCTATGACAATAAAAAGCCAGTCGCCTGTATGCGGGTTAATAAAGACTCTGAAATAGGCTTACCCTCCGAAGTCCATTTTGATTTTTCAGAAGCCCGTCAAAAATACACGGCTGAATGTAAAAAGAACAATATAACCCCGGTTTTTGTAAGCGGGGGAATGTTGGCAATTAAATCGGATTCCAGAAACCGCAGAAATATCATACATGCGATGTTTAAAACTGCAGGCAATGTTATGCATGGTTTTGGCACTACACATATTCTGGCTTCAATTAGTGAAGAAACCCTTTCACTTTATGGCCGAATTGGCTTTGAAGTTATAGGAGAAGCAAGCTGGTGTGAATCTATAGGGGATAAGCTAATTCCTATGATTGCTCCTTTTGATAAAGCCTTTAAATGGTCATTTGGAGACCTTTATAAGAGCTCTGATTCCATCTGGCTTCAGGGGAGTAATAAATATTTTGAACGTATTATCCTTTCCGCGGGTGAAGTTTTGTTTTTTCAGGAAGAAATAGCGGAAAATGCCTATGTTATTGAGGAAGGCTGGATAGGTATATCAAAAATAGATAATGATGGTAATGAAATGGTTCTTTCAAACCTCTCTAAAGGGGAATTATTTGGTGAAATGGCCATTTTTGATCATAAACCTCGCTCTGCTACGGCGACAGCATTAACTAATGTTGAAGTTAATGTGATTCCAAGAAAGCATTTACTGGAAATGATCAAGGAGAATCCAGAAAAAATGGGACAGTTGCTGAGTTACTTTGCAACTCGCCTGCGAAATATGCATGATCAGGCTATGATCCATGTTTTTGCACCTCAAAATGCACGTATACAGTTTGAATTGCAGAAATTATGGTGCTCGGCATTACCAGACCAGAAAGAACCCAAAGTCCGTATTGCAAAGGTAGGGACTAAGCAAATTGCCCGTTCTGCTCATGTTAGTATAGAAGAAGTCACCGTTATTCTGGAAAAAGAAAAAGAAAAAGGCAGTCTTGATTACACTTCACATTTAATCAGGTTTTATAACGCACCCGTTATAGATAATTCAACCATTATAGATAATAAACTAGACTAGGAACTTGCAATTGCTATAATAGCACTACCTTTCTGCTCAATTATTCCTTTTAAATCAGCCTCCTAAAATAATTCAAAGCTGTAGAATCTTCCTGTATTTATGACTATACTCAGCTTTAAGGGGCTTCTTTGATTAAAAGAGGCTGTTATAAGAGATGAGTTCATGAATAATATTCTTAAAGATATATTGAATGATCCGCATTTTCCGGAGCGTTCGGCATGGAAGCGAAGAGAATTTCATAATAATGATATCATTGTAGAAGAAGGTCAGGAAGGTGGTTCGCTGTTTTATATTGAACAAGGCAGTTTAAGGGTTGCGGGTAATATTGAACTTGAGCAGGATAAACGCATACAACCAGGGATCTGGGAACTTAAAGCAGGTGATATTTTTGGTGAAATTGCTCTGTATGAATCACAACTTCGCACGGCCTCGGTCCGGGCTACATCGGATGGCTGCCTGGTAGAAATTAATGGTGAAAGACTGGGAGTTTATCTTGATGCTCATCCATCTCAGGGTTATTTGTTTTATAAAGATCTGTTTGAGATTTTAATCAGTCGTCTTAATAGAGCTAATCATCGGGTTAATGATTTATTTGCCTGGGGATTAAAGGCTCATGGTATAAAACAACACTTATAATATGAATAATCAGACAGCAGATAAAAGTCAGACTATGGTAGAGCTGTTTAAAAACTATTTCTCAGTTGTTTTTGCCAATACCCGTGAGCTAAAAGAGCTGGCTTATCGGATTCGATACAATGTTTATTGTGAAGAGTTTAAATTTGAGTCTCTGGAAAACTGTCCAAACAAAATGGAGCAGGATGAATATGATGAACTGGCTTTGCACGGCCTGATTATTCATAAAAACACTAATATTCCTGCAGCTTGCGTCAGACTGGTACCGGCCATTGGGGATGGACATGATATTCAGCTACCCTTTGAAAAATATTGTGCAGAAAGCCTGGACAGGTCACTTATCGAAAGTTTTAACCTGGAACGACAGACAGAATGTGAAATATCCCGCCTGGCTGTAGACGGTTTGTTTCGAAAGCGTAACGGTGAAAGCCTGACCCGCTTTGGTGATATTAATCTGGATTTTTCAAAAGAAGAACAGCGAACATTCTTACTGATAGCAGTTGCTGCTTTTCTGGCGGCAACGGCCATGACTATACTGTCAGGCAAAACTAATGTTTTTGCTATGATGGAACCCTTTCTGCCCAGGTTGTTAAAGCGTTCTGGCATTATATTTGAACGTGTTGGTAAGGATATTGACTATCATGGGATCAGAGCCCCTTATTTTGGCACTACACAATCCGCTATAGACAATATGCGACCTGAATTGCTCGAGCTATATCACTGGGTTTATGAGCAGATTGCATCAACCTATCAAACGGAATAAATTCAGGATAAATCTTTAATGGATAAATTGTTTCACTATAACACCGCATTTTCACGCAATATCGGCTGGGTAACAGAAACAGAGCAGGAAATTCTGCGTAATAAGCGCATTGCTATTGCAGGGCTGGGCGGAGTGGGCGGAAGCCATTTAATTACCTTAACCCGCCTGGGTGTCGGAAAATTTAACATATCGGATCTCGATATTTTTGAGCTGGCTAATTTTAACCGCCAGGCAGGCGCTGCCATAAGTCATATTGGCCGACCTAAAGCAGAAGTTATGGCGGAACTGGCCAGAGACATTAATGCCGAATTAGAACTCAATAGTTTTCCGGACGGGGTAAATAAACAAAATCTGGACGAGTTTTTAAAAGATGTTGATCTTTACGTGGATGGTCTGGACTTTTTTGCGCTGGAAGCCCGTAAAGCGGTTTTTGCTGCCTGTGCAGAAAAGGGTATACCGGCTGTCACAGCGGCACCGCTTGGAATGGGTGTCGCCTTTTTGTGTTTTTTACCAGGCAAAATGTCTTTTGAAGAATTCTTTCGACTTAACGGCCAGACAGAAGATGAGCAATTACTGCGTTTTCTATTAGGGCTTTCACCCGCCATGCTGCAAATGTCCTACCTGGTGGATGACAGCCGGGTCGATCTGGAGCAGCATAAAGGTCCGTCAACCCCAATGGCCTGTGAACTATGCGCGGGGCTGGCAGCCACTAATGCGCTTAAAATATTATTGAAGCGTGGTAATGTTATTGCCGCCCCCAGGGGACTGCATTTTGATGCTTTTAAAAATAAACTGGCAAAGACCTGGCGTCCCTGGGGCAATAATAACTGGATTCAAAAACTGGGTATTAAAATTGCCCGCAAGAAACTGTCAGAAAAATTAACACATTCGGGAAAAGAGATTCAGGAGGAGGCTGTTCTGGATACTCCTGTCGAACGTATTCTGGATCTGGCCCGCTGGGCACCCAGCGGCGATAATACCCAGCCATGGCGTTTTGAAATACTGGATGAGCGACACTTCCTTATACATACATTTGATACCGCAGACTGGTGTGTCTATGATCTGGATGGCCGAGCCAGTCAGACGGCTGTAGGTACACTTCTGGAAACCATTCAGGTTGCTGCTTCCGGAGAAAAATTAAGGGCTGTTTTTAATTATAAACAATATTCTGATTCAGAGCCTTCTGTTATTGAGGTTGAGCTGCAGGATGCGCCTGAACGAATAACAGATCCCTTATTGCCCTTTATTAAAATTCGCAGCACCCAGCGTCGTGCTTTTTCCAGTAGACCGCTGACGGCATCTCAGAAACAGCAACTGGAAGCCTCTGTTGGAGAAGGATTTAGTGTTATCTGGCTGGAAGGGATGCAGAATAAATGGCAAATGGCGCGATTGCTTTTTAAAAATGCCGGAATAAGGCTGACCATTAAAGAAGCCTACGAAGTACACAGACAAATTATTGACTGGAACAAACAATTTAGTAAAGACAAAATACCGGATCAGGCGGTTGGCCTGGATCCTCTGACCTTAAAGCTGATGCAGTGGGCTATGCAAAGCTGGGAACGTGTTCAAATCCTTAATAAATATTTTGCGGGTACCTGGTTACCCCGCCTGGAACTGGATTTGTTACCGGCAATTCAATGCGCTGCACACTTTGTAATTGTTTCTGAGCATAAACTGAAAAGTATTGATGATTTCTGGTCAGGAGGCCGGGCAGTACAGCGATTCTGGCTCACCAGTGCTCATCTAGGATTACAGTTTCAACCAGAAATGACCCCGATTATCTTTTCCAGATATATTAAAGAGTCAGAAATTTTTACACATAATCAGCAGGCATATTCTCTGGCAGAAAAATTATCGGCTGACTTAGAAAATCTGACAGCTAAAAATATTCCGGAACATGCCGTTTTTATGGGAAGAATTGGTTCAGGTGTGCCGCCTCTGGCGCGTTCAATGCGATTGCTGGTAAAAGAATTACAAGAATAATTATAAACTAAATCTGTAAAGTTTTTTTCACTATTGCGTCTACTATGGCAATAGTATCGTAGGTGTTGACGACAGAATGTCTTGGTTTGGATTTCAGCAGCGCAAGAGCTTTATTCACTGTTTGTAAAACTGACTTTTGAGTGACTTTACCGGCTCGCAACATCAATGTCCCGGGTTGTTTGATTAATAAGCTCATCATTAAATATTGGTCCAAATTACCAGGAATTCCAATAATCACTTTGTTTTCAAGTAAGCTTTGATAAACCATAGGACTGCCTCCATTACAAATGATAATATCAGAATTTTTTACAGCGTTTTTTACCGGTAGAAAACTGGTAATAAAAATATTTTTAAAAGAATGGCGTATTTCCTGTTTGTTTGCGGTAATTGCAATGACAGTAACATCAAGCCTGGCCAGGGTTTCCAATATAACAGGTAAGACAGAAGTATCACCGGAACTACCAAGTGTTATAAAAATACGGGGCTTGTCTTCTGGTATATTCTTCCACCATGAAGGTAAAGAAACATCGGCTGACCATAATATTGGACCAATAAAGTAATGATTCTCTGGATATGGTTGCATAGTAAACAGTGATTCGATATCCGCATAAAGAGTAATATCTGCGAAGGTATAACATTTTCGCATATCGTAACCTGGGGTCGGTTGTCCAAATTTTTTACAGGTTCTGTTCAGGGGAAGGGAGTGTATCACAAACACAAAAGGCTTAAACCAGTTAAAAAGAGCCTGTGCTAAACGTACGCCCACCAGTTTAGTTAACATAAGCTCAGGAATAGGGAACTTAATATCCAGGTATGGGCTCCAGTAGGCATTAGTGATGGTTGCATAAGGTATTTTTTTTAATCGGCTGCTAATTGCAAGTGATAAACGAAAATCTCCAAAAATAAAATCAGGTCTGAACTGTTCAATTCTTTTTATGTCCTCTTTGACATAAGCTGTTAATGTCTTAACATCATAAAGAGGTACGCCTTTAGTTAGCTGAGAAAAAAAATAGTCGCTGGATACAGTAAATAAAGGTAATCGTTGAAATGGTATATTACCAAGAACAGAATCATAACGGCTGTCAGCCGCCAGAGCGATAGTATAATTGCCTGTTTCATGTAGTCCTCTGGCAAGAGTCAAACATCGGGCAATGTGAGCAAGTGTAACGGCTTCAGCAAAAAAAAGAATGCGTTTAGGTTGTGAATTCATAACAGCAAGTATACTGGTCTGTTGTAATAATTACCTGTTTTACAGGTAATATTTTGTTTAGCAAGGAAAAAATAATGAAAACCAATTTAAGTGATTATGTTTTATCTTTCCTGATTATTAGTTTTATCATAGTTATCAGTCTGATTAGTATGAATTATGTCAGTTATTTTACACAAAAACTTATGAATCAATATCATGTGATTGCGGATCTCTTATTGTTTTTACTGGTGTATGGATTGTTTTCTTCAGCAATTGTACAACTAATGTTGAAATATAAACCATTTTATCCAGGTCGCTATGAGATGGATGACAGCCTGTTTACATACTGGAAGCTTTTTACCGTATTGTATGAGTTCGGCAGGGGGGCTTTATTACCATTTACTACGGTTTTCGCTCGGCCAGTTGTGGCCGTGATGTTTGGTGCAAAAATCGGTAAGGACATTGCTCTTGGGGGAAAACTGGTCGATCCTCAACTGATTAGTATAGGGGAAGAAGCCATTATTGGACAGGACTCGGTGATAACAGCCCATACAATCGTCAGTGGAGCCATAATATTACAGCCTGTTAAAATTGGAGCCAGGGCAACTGTGGGGGTTAATGCAGTTTTAATGTCCGGCGTAGAAATTGGGTCGGATTCTGTGGTTACTGCTGGCTCAGTAGTAAAACCAGATACCATAATACCGGAAAAAGAACTATGGGGGGGGGTGCCGGCCAGAAAGATAAAAGATCTGCTAGTGTAAGCAAGAAGTGTCAATATTTTTTACACTTTTTTGTTCTTGATACAAAAAACGATTGCTTTTTGTTCTTAAGTTATTGATAAATAAGTTTATGGTTTTTTTGGCATAGTTATAGCATGGTAATCTATAAGTATACTCAACTTGTTTAATTTGTTGGATAAAGTAAAGTAGTATTCAAAATATCAATGAAATGGAGAATTTAAAATGAAATTGACACAAAAATTATCAATGATTGGTAGTGCTGCCATGCTGGCAATCAGTGCAAATGTAAGTGCAGGTACTATTGATCTGTTTACTACTAATCAAACAGGTGCTGTTGATGGTACCAATGGTGGTTCAGGCGTAACGACAACTGCTGGCTCTGCGGCAGATACTAGCATTTTAGGTGGTTTTCGTGAATTAACAGCGAATGCTTTAACTGGAGCAACACCGGGTTTAGCTGAAACAAGCCTGGTTGTTTTCGGTAGTCAGCTACGCTTTAGTAACGATGCCGGTGTTACTGGTACAGGTTACGTTGAATGGGATGGTGATGATAGTATTAATGGTGCTGGACTTAACGAAACAGGTCTGGGCGGTATCGACATCACTGAAGGCGGTACACTGAATGCCTTTGAATTGATAACAATTGAGTCAGATCTCGGTTATAATTTTGATGTAACTGCCTATACAGACTCAACTCATTGGACAACTATCAGCTTCTCAGCGTCAGCAGTCGTCGATGATGGTACACCACACATATCTACTGTGAGTTTTGCAGGCTTTGAAACAGCGTCTTTATGTGGTGCTGTTAATCCTTCACCGGGTGTTAACTCAATCACCTGTGCGGCTGGAAACCAGGTTGCCGATTTATCTAATCTTGGTGCTTTAACCGTGCTTTTGAACTCAGGCTCAGCAACAACCAATATTGATTTAAGACTTTCTAGTATCACTACAGTTCCAGAACCATCTTCTTTAGCTCTGCTGGGACTTGGTTTAATTGGTGCGGGTGCAGTGCGTCGCAGAAGAAATAAAGCTTAAATTATATTTAATCAATAATTTAGTTTCAAAAGCGGCATATTCTTTAAGAATATGCCGCTTTTTTTGTGCTTTAAAAATGTGATTTTTTCAAAAATAGGCTATTATTTAAAGGAAATATGTCTTATACAAAGGGAAGAAGTTGTGTGAAAGAAATCAAACTATTATCATTCAGATTTGCGCTGTTTCTTCTACTTGTTGTAATCATAACACCTGTATTTTTCCTCGCACACCTTCAGCCCAATAATCGAGCCGAAGTTTTTTTTCCCGAAGATGCGCCGGTTAGAGTCCTGGAAAAGGAGTTGCGTCAGCAGTTTCCTGAAGATGATGTGCTAATTGTCCTTTTTTCCAGTAAACAGGCTTATTCGGATGACTATTTAGAGGTATTTGAGTCCATTGTCTCAGAACTGGAAAGAAACCCATTAATTGAGCGTGTCATATCAATGACGACAATGGATCATATTCTTGGTTCTGATGATGGTTTTAAAGTAGAGTCAGTTCTGAAAAAGGATGAAGTTCAGCATTTAAGTGAACAACAGAGGCTGGAACGGGTTATACAGGATCGCTTTGCACCCGGACGGGTGGTTTCCATTGATGGAGCCTATCAGGCTCTGATTATTCGCCCGGTATCACTAAAAAGCAGCCTGGATAATGCTGCTATTGAAACATTTACTCGTAAAGTTATTACTGAGCATGGGCTGATGTCAGACGTGGTGGCCATAGCGGGAAATATTGAAATTGAAGTAGCGATGTTTGAAACCATGCTGGATGATAATATGCGCTTTATTCCGGCCACAATTATATTAGGTATTATTTTATTATGGTGGTTGTTTCGCAAAATTCTGCCCATTGTGCTGGTATTGCTGTTTAGTTTAGTGGCTGTCAACAGTGCCCTGTTTTTTGTGGTTATACTGGGGCAGCCTTTTTCCATGCCAGTGTCCATGATTACCCCATTACTGACTTCATTGTGTATTGCTTTTTTTATCCATTTTTTTAATGCGTTTTTACAGGCGACCACTTTAGGTTATCAGGGCATTACGAGAATTAAACGGGTTCTGGCTGAGGTGGAGCGACCCGTTCGGTTTACGGTTCTGACCACAATGGCCGGGCTGATTTCTTTAGGATTAAGTCCGTTACCGCCAATACAAACCTTTGGTTATGCTGCAGCCTTTGGCTTGTTAGTTCTTTATTTTCTGGTGATATGGGTTTTACCACCTCTGTTAAATCGTTGGGATAAGGGTGATTGGCAAACAAAATCATCAGGCATGGTCAGTTTAAACAGAATTATTATAAATTCTGCTCGGTTGAGCATTCGTTATGCTGGTTTTGTGGTGACCGGGGTTGTTATTTTATTGCTTTTAGGGGGGACTCAATTACTGAAAGTCAAAGCGGAAACTGATTTATTGCTGTATTTTCCACAACAGCACCCTTTAATTGTATCCGATCACCTGATAAGTCAAAAAATTGCCGGGACAACCCCATTGGAAATAATATTTGATGGGGTCGGACGAGACAGTTTAAAAGAACCCGATGTTTTAAAGGAAATTAAAAGCATCCAGCAATGGGTACAGGCACTTCCTGAAGTAGATACCACGATATCCATGGTCAATGTTGTGGAGGAAATGCACTGGGCATTTCATAGTGAAAATCCCAAATATAGAGATGTACCAGATAGCCGCAGCATTATTAGCCAGTATCTGTTTATTTATGACGGTAAAGATTTGTTTGATTTGGTCGATAGTGAATTTCAGCGTACGCGTCTGCAAATGAGTCTGAATGTCCACGGAGCACGAGAAATTCGTGCGGTCATGGAAAAAATTGAAGAACATCTCAAAAGTCAGCCGGTTCAGCTTAAATGGCAGTTTGCTGGCGGGGCGCGAATGTTTTCTGATCAGGAAAAATTATTAATTGATGGTCAGTTAAAAAGCGGGGCGGGTGCCTTTATTCTGATTTTTCTCTGCCTGGCTTTTTTCTGGCGCTCCTTTAAACCGGCTTTTATAGCAATGTTACCTAATATTTCTCCCATAATATTTATTTTTGTTACGATGGGTTTGCTGGGAATAACACTGGATATAGGTACAGCTATTGTCCTGAGTGTGGCTATAGGAATTGCTGTTGATGATACGATACATCTGTATGATGCATATTTAAGACGAGTTAAAATAGGGGTACAACCGGTTATTGCCTTAATGAGAGCTTATCGTACGGCTGGAAGAGCAGTTTTTGCTACCTCTATTATTCTTTGTGGACAGTTTTTCTTTTTGGCTTTTTCATCATTTATTCCCACACATCAATTTGGTTTAATGACAGGGATTGGTTTGTTAGCCGCGCTGGTTTTTGATATCTTGCTATTACCCGCTATTTTAGCACTGGGTATTAAACAAGCAAAAAAAGCGTAAATATTTGGCTTTTTAAGGTATGCTTGAGTTCTTTTGCTGCAAAATCTATACTTTACTTTAAATAGAGTGATTAACCGATTATTTTAATGAGTGTAAATAATGAATTATTTTAATAAAACAGTACTTCTCGGATGTTTGTTACTGGTTTTTGGCAGCCTTTATGCTCAGGAGTTTAAGGACGGTGAAGCACTTGCCACAGCCGTTTATAACCGGCCCGATGGTGACAATTCGATTTCCATTGGCACAATGGTTCTGGTGGAAAAAGGCCATAAGCCCAGAATTCGGCAAATGTACACTTTTAATCTTGACTTGGGTAATGGTAATAAATACATGATGATCCGCTTTAAAAAGCCGGCTGATATCAGTAATACAGGTTTGCTTACGCTGGATTATGAAGGCGACAAAGAAACCGATCAATGGGTATATCTGCCGGCTATTAATAAGTCTCGAAGAATCTCGACTAAACGCAGAGGCGGGCGGTTTGTAGGTTCAGATATTTTATATGAGGACCTTAGAGATCGTCCTGTGGATATGGACAAGCATCGAATTTTAAGAAAAGAAAAACTCAATAATATGGAAACCATTGTTCTGGAAAGTATTCCCGTTGATCCGGAAAATTCAGTGTATGATAAGAAAATATTATGGATACACCCAGAAACTTTGCTGGCTCTAAGAGTAGACAGTTATCAGAATGGTAGTAAAGAACCGGTAAAACGGGTATTAGCCAGACAGATAGAAAAAAAACAGGGTTATTGGACCGTAATGAAAAGTATTGTACGTGATTTAAAAACACATCATGAAACTCATTTACAGATAAATAAAATTAAATATGACCAGAATGTCCCTGAAGATATGTTTTCATTAAAGTACCTGGAAGATCCTCAACGTGAAAAAGTAATTATCAAACAGTTATCAGGGAAGTAAATAATAATGTTGCGCCTGTTTATAAAGAGTATCTGGCTGCTGGTTCTAATCCCAATCGGAGTAATAGCTGAAAATAATAAACCCGTACCCTATAGTGTGTTCTCAAATAAGGCGAAAGCTCTGAATTTTGCAGAACAGGAAAAAAATTCCGGTAACAGAACCAATATAACTACTCAGATACAAACTCATCAGCGTTACGTGGTATATCTTAAAGGTTATGCTCAATGGTCTGCTGCCTTTAAGCAGGCACAGGCACTGGAGCAGATGGGATACAAAAATATTCAGGTAGTTAAAGGTAGTCCTGAAAAGAGGTATTCAATTATTATCGCCCAGTTATTAAGTAAGAAAAAAGCGGGAGAAATATTCAATAAATTACGTGGTTCAGGCCTGAAAAATATCAGGGTTAAAGCTGATACCATTAAGTTAACTCGCTATATTGTTACCGTGCATCAGCTGCCAGTTCCCACCCAGTCCGACAGTATTACAAAAATTCCTCAGCCGTTGCCAAAAACAGCTGCTAAATCTTCAAACACCCGGCAACTACCAGCAGAACAAGTACCGCAAACCGTCATAAAATCAAAATCAGAAGATGATATTTTAATTATCAGTGAAGAAGAAATCTCTAATAATGATATGATTATTGTGATGTCTGATGCTACAGATGTGACTTTTGACATAGAAATAGGTGATAGCCTGGAAAACAGTAATGTGGACTGGGCTATTGATAAAATGATTCTTGAAGAAGAATTATTTTCGCGCTCATCTTCGGATGCGACAAATGCAGAATATGCTCATGTCTCCTCTCATGTAAACTGGCGTATTTCTGATAACTGGGATGTCCAGCTGGCAGCGCGTGTCGATGCCTATAAGCAACATGGGAAATGGGGTACTGATATCAATGACCTGAACCTTGATTATGAGGATAACTATCTTCGATATCGTGATGAGAATGTAAGGCTTACTCTCGGCACACAAACTATACGCTGGGGCCGGGTTGACATTATTGCACCCACAGACAATATGGTTACTATGGATTTATCCAGAGGCGTTTTACCGAATTGGGATGATCTTTATCGTGCATCACTGGCTATGAGAGCTGAACTTTTTTCAGGCAAAAACAAGCTGGACTTTGTCTATTTGCCAAAATTCAGAGAAGCAGAACTGCCGGATGATAAGGAAAATGTCTGGTATCCCATAAACTTCCGTAAAGGTGAAATTCTGGGTGGCAAAATTACTCCTATATCAAAAACTATACTGCAAAACGCCAGGGTAGATGATAAGGTGGATGGTGAAGGTGGCATGGGGCTGCGCTTTAGTTCCAATATTAATGCCATAGACTATGCCTTGACAGTGCAGAGGGTGCGCTTATCTGCACCTTCCTATAAGATAAACGAAAAATTTCGTCAGGATTTGTTTATAAACCCGCAGGCAGCTATCGCGAATCAGTATTCATATGGATATACCTATTCTGAAGAACATCCAAGAAACTGGATAGTCGGTGGTGATATGGCATTTCAATGGAAGGATTATACCCTTCGGTTTGAAGGAGCCTGGTTTTCAGATATGCCTGCTACCACCAAAAATCTGGAATATAAAAAATATGACGGATTCCGTTGGGCATCCGGTGTGGAATTTTACCCTGGTGATGCCGATACCAGAGTTATTTTGCAATTATCAGGTACCCATATTGACGAGAAAGAAAAAATAGTGGATCGTGATAATAGTCTGACACTGGCGGGTGAAAGCGAATCATTGTTTTATAATAATAGATGGCGTTTTAATACCAAGTTCAGTCTGGGACTGGATATGAAAGACATTTATGTATCACCAGAAATCGCTTTTTTAGGCTGGGAACCCTTTGAAATATATACTGCAGTACATTATTTTGATGGTAGTGACCGTTCCATGGGCGGATTCTACAGAGAAAATTCAATGATAACCTTCGGCTGGCGAGGTCGATATTAATTTCGGAATGTAGGATTTTACGACTATGTAAGCTCTGCTGTTACCGATATAATTCAATTAATTTAATAAACACTACTGACGTCTTGTTTGGGGAGATGGAAAATGCAAATCAACAGTAAACTGGTCACTATAGCTCTTGTTGCTATGGTATTTATTCTTAATGGCTGTAGTAACCCAGTTTATCCTCCTTTACCACCGAGCCAGCCTGTCGCTCCTTTTACCACCGATTATGAGCAGTATAAATATATTGTTGGTCCTGGAGACAGCCTGAATATCTTTGTCTGGAGAAATCCGGAGGTCTCTACCAGTGTAACTGTCAGACCGGATGGCTATGTAACAGCTCCCCTGGTTGAAGATTTAAAGGTGAGTGAGAAAACACCAACCCAGATAGCGCGTCACTATGAAAAAGTATTAAGTGAATACATAAAAGATCCTATAGTCAGTGTAACTGTAGGTGGGTTTGTTGGACCTTATAGAGAGCAGGTTAGAGTCATTGGCGAAGCTTCTAAGCCCCAGGCCTTACCCTACAAAGAGCATATGACACTATTAGACCTTATGATAGCTGTTGGTGGTATAACTGATTATGCAGATGGCGATAAAGCGATACTTTCCCGTGTGATAGAAGATCATACTGAGCAATATACGGTTAGAATTGAGTCGCTTATTCAAGATGGTGATTTATCAGCCAATGTTAATATTCTTCCCGGTGACATTCTGATTATTCCAGAAGCCTGGTTCTAATTGTTGAGTAAGGAATAAAATAAGTGCAGGAAATCATAGAGCAGCTACTGGGCTATCTAAAAGGGATTTGGAATAAGCGCTGGTATGCGATGGCTATTGCCTGGATAATCTGTCTGGCTGGTTGGGCTTACATCTACAAGATGCCAGATCAATACCAGTCAAGCGGCAAACTATATATAGATACCCAGTCATTATTGAAACCGCTGTTGCGTGGTATAGCCATTCAGACTAATGTAGGACAACAGATACGATTGATGGTCAAAACGCTGTTAACTCGTCCCAATATTATCAAGATCATTAATATTGCCGACCTGGATCACTATACTAAAACGGATGAGGATATGGAGAATCTCATTAAATCCCTAAAAGGAAAAATCAAGATAAAAAAAACAGGGAGAGACAATCTTTATTCTATTTCTGTTAACGATCCTGATCCGGAAGTCGCTCAGCGTATTGTTCAGGCAACCCTGACCGTGTTTGTAGAAAACACCCTGGGCGAAGGTCGTGATGACTCCACTTCGGCCAGAAAATTTATTGAGCAGCAGATAAGGGAATATGAAAAACGACTGGTACAGGCAGAACAGCGCTTAAAAGTGTTTAAGCAGCAAAATTACGAGATGTTGTCTTCCGGCAAAGGCTATTATTCAAAGATGAAGTCTGACCTGGAAAAATTAAAACAGACCGAATTACAGTTAAGAGAAGCCATTGAAAACCGAACCGCATTAGAGGAAGAGCTTGAAGATCTGGAAGATGATCTGGAATCGTACAATTTAATGCCTTCAGTCGGTAAGAAGGGGGTAACCAGCAGCTATGATGGCAGAATTGAGAAACTAAAATTAGATATCGATAGCTATCTGATCAATTATACAGAAAAACACCCTGATGTTATTTCTACTCGTCGACTTTTAAAACGTCTGGAAGCTAAGCGCGATCAGGAAATAGCGGAATACAAGGCAAAAAAGGCCCAAAAAAATCAGGGAGAAGATACGGTAGATGAAGAGGTCAGCAGAAATCCCGTTTACCAACAGTTAAAAATTAACCTGGGACAGGCTAACGCCCAGGTTAAAAAACTTGAAGTAAGAGTAGAAGAGTATAAAAAACGTTACGAAAAAATGAAGAAACTGGTCAATACTGTCCCTGAGATAGATGCAAAACTGGTAGCATTAAATCGGGATTATAATGTAACTAAAAGTCAATATAACAAGTTATTACAAAGAAGAGAATCCGTGCGGGTTTCACGTAGTGTTGAACAAACTACGGATAGTGTACAGTTTCGTGTTATTGAACAGCCGAGGGTTATTGATGAACCTGTCGGCCCAAATCGTATTTTTTTGTCTTCAGTTGTACTGCTTGTTGGGCTTGGTGCGGGAGTAGGTTTTGCATTTCTACTGTCCCAGATAAAGCCCGTGTTTAACTCGGTTAATAGTATTGCTTCCGTAACAAGTTATCCTGTTTTAGGGGTGGTTTCTGCTATCAGTTCTCCAGCACAAAGACATCGAAGATTGATGATGGTGCTCACTTTTTTCATTTTATTGCTGGTACTTTTAGCTATATACGGTGCTTTAATTACCTGGTATAACATGAGATAACATTTTTTAAGCGATATATTATGGCATTATAATGAGTATTATTGAAAAAGCACTAAATAAAAATGTTCCGCCTGGAACCATAACAAATGGTCAGCAGGCAAAAATAAATCGTGAATATTTATCACAGGAATCAGATAATGATCTAATCAGTCATGCTAAAAATAAAACGTCCCAGAAAATTACAATTGATCTGGAACATCTTGCTGATCAGGGCGTTATTATTCCTGGTGAAGAACGAAGCATTTTAAATGAAGAATTCAGGCGTATTAAACAACCCATTATTAATAATATTAAGGGTAAATCCGCACATCCTATTCCAAAGGCCAATTTATTACAGGTGACCAGTTCACTGCCGGGTGAAGGTAAAACGTTTACAGCTATCAATCTGGCTATGGCCATATCACAGGAATTTGATTATACCGTATTGCTGGTGGATGCTGATTTATTGCGTTCATCGGTCAATAAAGTTTTTGATATTGAAGAAAAAGCGGGGCTGTCGGAATATTTGTCGGGTGATGTGGACTCCTTATCAGATGTGTTACTGACCACCAATATTCCTAAGTTAACCTTATTACCTGCAGGGAAAAAACATCATCTAACCAGTGAATTATTCAGCAGTTCATTAATGGATAGTCTTTTTGATGAATTATCAGAAAGATATAACGATAGAATTATTATTATTGATTCACCACCTGTTTTAAGTACTAATGAAGCTAATATACTGTCCAGAAAAGTAGGTCAGATAATTTTTATCATTGAACAAAATAAAACAACCCAGGCAAGTGTCAAAGAAGCCTTATCCCAGTTTGATGATAATAGTGTTTTAGGTATTGTTATGAATAAAACTCGTACCAGTAATTCAAGTGGTTATTATGGGTATTACTATTAATAAAAAATCTATATTTACTGGTTTACTAATTCTGCTGGCTGGAAATATTCAGGCATTTAATAATGTTAAATTAAATGCCAGTGTATCCGGTAGCATGTACTATACTGATAATGTAAATCTGGATTACACTAATGAGAAAAGCAACCTGGTGGGAAGAATATCACCCAGTATCGGGTTAAGTACAAAAGGGAGTCGAGTCCGAACACAAGTAAACTATACTATGAGTGGTTTAACATATAATAAAGATAGTGGAAATGATGATATTTATCATAATTTATCATCCAGCGCTAATGCTGAAATTGTAAAACAATCTATCTTTCTGGATGGCTTTGCCAATGTACGGCAAGTGCTGCTTGATCAAAATAAGAATGCATCATCCGATCTGGTAAGTGGTTCTAATAATACCACAGAAACCTATACTTATGGCCTGACCCCAAGCTGGAAGAAAAAATGGGGGAATTATGCCAGCTCTGTATTGAGCTATGGCTATAACGAGGTGAAGTTTAGTGGGGGCGGAAATTCTGACAGTACAGGACAGAATGTAAATTTAACGGTTTCCAGTGGGACGAAGTTTAATCAGTATTTCTGGGATTTGAATTCTCGTTATAGTGAGACTTCATATCAGAGCAGTGGAAGTTCATTAAATGCCAGAGATACCACATCTGAAGCATCCTATGTAACCTTAGGCTACCATTATTCCCGTCGTCTTGATTTAAGAGTGCGTTTAGGTTATGAGGATTATGATCGGACCGTCAGTGACGGTTTTGGCTGGACGGTAGGTGGTAACTGGCGGCCAAGCCAGCGAACATCACTGGATGCCAGTTGGGGTGAACGCGCATTTGGTCGAACGGCATCACTGGATTTTAATCATCGAAGTAAAAGGTTGACCTGGCAGGTTAATTACAGCGATAGTATAACCAATAGTAGAGGACAAATTATCCAGGATAGTCAGGCGATTAATAATGCTAATTTAAATCCAGGTAATGTGGCAAATGTCAACGTGCCTTTATCCACTTATGATGCCAATTTACGTTTAACACGCAGGTTGACAGGCAGTTCTTCCTATCGTTTTAGTAAATCAACTATTACACTGGGGGGATTTGCAGAAGCAATATATTATAAGGATGAAGATAAAAAAGATAATCTTAATCAAGGATTAAATTTATCCTGGAATATCAATGTTAGTGGTAGATCGAGTCTAACAAGCAGAGTGTCATGGACACAACTTGATGATCGTCAAAATCAAACTAACAATAAACAGAATAGAAAAGACTTTTCACTTTCATTTACAAGAAGTTTAAATCCTGAACTTTCTGGAAGTATTAATTATACCTATCGTACAAATAGTGCCGATCTACGCACCAGCGAATATACCGAAAACCGTATATCAGCTACACTCACTAAGAGCTTTTAAAAACAATTTATGAAAAAAATTATCTGTGTTGTTGGCGCACGCCCGAATTTTATGAAAATAGCACCAGTTATGGACGCTTTTAAACGACTTAATTCGGATATAAATGTATTGTTGTTACATACTGGCCAGCACTATGATACCAATATGAAAACACGGTTTTTTGAACAGTTGGGTATACCAGAGCCGGATATTGATCTAGGGGTGGGGTCTGGAACACATGCGGAACAAACAGCTGAAATTATGCTGGGCTTTGAACCGGTACTGGACAAAGAACAACCAGATGCCATAGTGGTAGTTGGAGATGTTAACTCAACCATATCCTGTGCCCTGGTTGCTGTTAAAAAAGACATTCCAGTCATACATATTGAAGCCGGTCTGCGTAGTTATGATCGTAAAATGCCCGAAGAAATAAACCGGGTATTGACTGACCAGATATCGGAGCGTTTATACACTACTGAAAAGCTGGCCGAACAGAACCTGGCAAAAGAAGGTGTTCCTGGTGAACGGGTCTGCTTTGCAGGCAATGTTATGATTGATACATTAAAAAAGAATGCAGAAAAAGCAACGCCTTTTCTGGAAACTTTAAAGGAATATCATATCAATGCAGACCTGCAGGCTAAACAATATTCCCTGGTCACTATGCATCGCCCTTCTAATGTTGATAATAAAAGTATACTCGAAACACTGCTTAAAACCATACAGAAGACCAGCCGGACAATTCCCGTCGTGTTTCCAGTACACCCCAGAACACAAAATAAAATTGAAGAATTTGGTCTTGGATACTATATCCAGGATAAAAATATACATACTCTGCCGCCGTTAGGCTATATGCAGTTAGTTGGTTTAATGAAAAATGCTAAAGTAGTTATGACCGATTCGGGCGGCATTCAGGAAGAAACTACGGCACTGGGTGTACCCTGTATAACCCTACGCGAAAATACCGAACGTCCTATTACTGTAGAGCAGGGAACCAATACCATAGTTGGCACCGATCCGGATCTCATTTATTCAACCTTCGAAGAAGTAATAAAAACAGGCGGAAAAGCCGGCAAGCAACCCGAATTATGGGATGGTCACGCAGCCGACAGAATTGTAACAGACCTCATGGCCTGGTTAGATAAGTAATAATGAGCTCTCCCGATATTATCACCAATGCCATGTCGGTAGATGTAGAAGACTACTTTCAGGTTGCCGCCTTTGATAAAATTATAGATAGAAACAACTGGGACGCTCTGCCACATAGGGTACAGGATAATACCAGTAAAATTCTGGATATCTTTGCTCAGAAAAATATAAAAGCGACCTTCTTTGTACTTGGCTGGGTAGCAGAACGGTATCCTGAAATTGTAAAACGAATTGTTAATGAAGGCCATGAGCTGGCCAGCCATGGCTATGCCCACAAAAAAGCCACAGAGCAGAGTCGCTCTGAATTTAAAACAGACGTTATAAAAGCCAAAAAAATTCTGGAAGATATTTCCGGAACAGAAATAAAAGGCTATAGAGCACCCAGTTATTCCATAAACAAATCCAACCTGTGGGTACACGATGAATTAAAAGAAACCGGGCATCAATACAGTTCCAGTGTTTATCCGGTTAAACATGACCTGTACGGCATTCCGGATGCCCCCAGGTTTGCCTACCGCTGTGCAAACGGACTACTGGAAATACCTATTACTACTACCCGGATAGGCAGAAAAAATTTTCCTGCCGGCGGCGGTGGTTTTTTCCGTCTTTATCCCTATCCCTTATCACGCTGGATCATTCAGCGTGGTAATAAACAGGAAAAACAACCCTCCATTTTCTATTTTCACCCATGGGAAATCGATCCACAACAACCCAGGCAGGGATCAGCCAGCTTTAAGTCCCGTTTCCGTCATTATCTAAACCTGGATAAAACAGAGTTCAGGCTCAAAAAACTGCTGGATGATTTTAAATGGGATCGGATGGATAATATCTTCCTAAAATAAAAAATATCCTACACTCCTCAAGTGCTTAAAAAGCTATAATAAACTTTAATAACTCTCACCCAGGTCCTCTTCCAGAAGGAGAGGTGATTTATCTTCAGAACTCTGATTTACATATTCCCTCTCCCTCTGGAAGAGGGCCTGGGTGAGGGTAAAATAGTCAAGGAAAAACAGGGATCCAACTTGAGCAATTTAACCATAAAACAGGCACAAAACACCGATGAACAGGCATGGGATAACTATGTCAATCAACACCCTGATGCCACCTTCTTCCACCTGTTTGGCTGGAAAAAAGCCCTGGAACAATCCTTTCGCCATAAAAACTATTACCTTTATGCGCTAGACAATAACAAAATTACCGGCATCCTGCCGCTTGGTCATATAAAAAGCCTGCTCTTCGGCAATACCCTCATTTCCACTCCCTTTGCCGTGTATGGCGGTATTCTTGCAGATAATGATGAGGTTAAACAGTCTTTGCGTCAGGCGGCCTGTGAACTGGCAGAAAAACTAAAAGTGGATCATCTGGAACTGCGTAATATAAAGCGTGACAATCCCGACTGGCCATATAAAGAACTCTATGTCTATTTCAAAAAAGAGTTAGCTGCTAACGATGATGATAACCTTAAAGCTATTCCGAGAAAACAACGTGCCATGGTTCGCAAAGGCATTAAGGGCGGCCTGGAATATGAAGTAAATAAGGATGTTGATACTTTCTTTGAAGCCTATTCCGAAAGTGTGCGTAATCTGGGTACACCGGTATTTCCTAAAAAACTGTTTAAATCGTTGCTGGAAGTATTTAAAGACCGGGTGGATATTTTAACCGTGACCAAAGATCAGCAGTTAGTGGCCAGTGTCCTGAGTTTTTATTATAAAGAAACTGTTCTGCCATACTATGGTGGTGGTACCTGGTTGGCGCGGAATTTAAAAGGTAATGACTTTATGTACTGGTCATTAATGCAGCATAGCCTTAAAAAAGGCATAACAGCTTTTGACTACGGTCGAAGTAAAGAAGGCACTGGCTCATATAGCTTTAAGAAAAACTGGGGCTTTGAACCAAAGCCTTTATATTACGAATATTATCTGGTTAAAGCCAAAGAAATTTCAGAAATTAACCCTCTGAACCCAAAATATCAGATGTTTATTAAACTCTGGCAGAAGCTGCCGTTAAAAGTAAGCCAGATACTGGGGCCTGTTCTGGCCAGGAACCTGGGCTAATGACTATACGGGGTGGTTCACTTGAAAAAGAGCCTTTGCTATTGCTGGTTCACAGAATACCTTATCCGCCAAATAAAGGGGATAAAATACGCTCGTTTCATTTATTAAAATACTTAAGTCAATATTATGATGTCTACCTGGGAGCCTTTATAGACGATCCGGAAGACAAAAAACACATCGCCAAAGTTTCAGCCTATTGCCGGGAAACCTGCCTGGTAGAAATCCATCCGGGTAAAAGAAAACTGCATAGCCTTAAAGGTTTTTTAACCAACCATCCTCTAAGTATACCTTATTACAAGCTGACCAGAATGCAGAACTGGGTTGATAAGATCATTGCCAGTAAATCGATTAAAAAACATCTGGTTTATTCATCGCCAATGGCCCAGTACCTGAAGAAACTAAAAAATGATCATATCAAAATTATAGACTTTGTGGATGTGGATTCAGAAAAATGGCGGCAGTACAGTGACAAGCATTCAGGACTGATGAAGTTTATTTATGCAAGAGAGGGTAAAAAACTGCTGGAATTTGAGAAACAAATTGCTGCAGACTTTGACTGCTCCCTGTTTGTTAGTAAAAACGAAGCTGCATTGTTTAAAAAACTGGCTCCGGACTTCAGCCACAAGGTCTATCACTACAGTAATGGGGTTGATACCACTTACTTTTCACCGGATGTTAAGCTGGATAATCCATATCTTCAGCATGGTGAGCAGGCCAGGATTATGGTGTTTACCGGAGCTATGGACTACTGGGCCAACCAGGAAGCGGTGACCTGGTTTGCAGAGCATATATTTCCCGGAATAAAACAACAGCTGGACAATGTTTATTTTTATATTGTAGGTTCCAACCCCTCAGAAAAAATAAAACAGTTAAGTAAACAAAATGGTATCAAGGTTACCGGAAGGGTAGCTGATATTCGCCCTTATATAGCCTATGCCAGTCTGGTTACGGCCCCCCTGAGAATTGCCCGCGGTATACAGAATAAAGTACTGGAAGCAATGGCCATGGCAAAACCCGTAGTGGCCACCCGTGCAGCAATGGACGGCATAGAAAAAATAGACCATGGCAGTAGTGCCTACACATCTGACTCCGAAACAGAAATGATTGATATCTGTCAGAAAATCTTAACGGAAGGTGACTATAATCAACTTGGACCAAAAGGTAGAGAACTGGTACTAGAACATTTCTCCTGGGATAGTCATTTAGCCGGTATTTCAAATTATCTGAAGAAGCAATAACTATGGTACAAAACATAACAAAACAGGTAGAGTTACAACAGGTATGGAGGCAGAAATTAGGCATCTTTTTGATGTCGATAGTGCTTCTTTCCCTGATGTTTTTTAATACCATAGACTCCATGGTACAAATCTGGCTGCGTTCAGAAACTTTTACTCATGGTTTTTTAATCTTACCTATTAGTCTGTACCTGGTATGGCTAAATAAAAAAGCTCTTAGTTCAATCACACCGGCTTCACAGTTCTGGGCGTTACCATTAATTGCCCTGGTTGCATTTGGCTGGTTAATGGCAAGCCTGGTTGGAGTGCTGGTGGTTGAGCAATGGGCCTTTGTTACTCTGCTCATACTGTTTGTATTATTAATTTTTGGCTGGACTGTTGTTAAACAGCTTTTATTTCCTCTGTTATACCTCTATTTTATGGTACCTTTCGGGGAACAGTTTATTGACCCGATGATGCATATGACTGCTAAATTTGTAATTAGTGCCATTGAGCTGACCGGTATTCCCATTTATTCAGAGGGGACCTTTTTTACCTTGCCCAGTGGCAGCTGGTCAGTTGTGGAAGGCTGTAGCGGTGTACGTTACCTGATAGCATCTATTGCCCTGGGTACACTATATGCTTATATGACATATACCAGTTATATCAAGCGCAGTATTTTTATACTGGCCTCTATTATTTTTCCTATAGTGGCAAACTGGTTAAGAGCTTTTATGATAGTTATGCTAGGACATTTCAGCGACATGAAACTGGCCACCGGCGTAGACCATATCATATACGGCTGGGTGTTTTTCGGTATAGTGCTGTTTATTTTGTTCTGGCTTGGTTCTTACTGGAGAGATGATGAAGCAATTATTAAAGAGCCGAAAAATATTTCAGTTAACAAAGAAAAAGCATCAAAAGTTTTTGTCTATCTTGTTTCAGCCTATTTAATAATTGCAGCCGCTGCTTTTATGGACTATCAGATCCGCCTGCGTTCTATACAGGATCTCACCAATGTTTCTGAAATAAAGTTGGCGAACAATCCAGACTGGAACAAAATGCAGGAGCGTACTATACAGTGGACGCCCCAGTACATTAACCCCACGCTGCAATATCAGGCTGAATACCAGTTAGACAAACAGCAAAATAAAAATCCAGTTGGCCTGTATATCGCATTTTATGCCGTACAGAAACAGGGTTCAGAACTCATTAATTCTCAAAATATTATGATCCGCCAGAAACATCCTGTCTGGGCTCAAAAAAGTGAAAATGCCAGAACAATTACCCTGGAAAACAACAAACAAACTGTATTAGAAACCTATTTGAGTTCAAA
Source organism: Gammaproteobacteria bacterium (assembly GCA_027012135.1). Lineage (GTDB taxonomy): Bacteria > Pseudomonadota > Gammaproteobacteria > GRL18 > GRL18 > JANELJ01. Next base: position 4,877 of record JALUZF010000052.1, on the reverse strand, counting down.
TACTGAAGACCTGCTTATCTGGCACTGGAATGTTATTGATGATCAGGTGGTAATTAACAGCTATAAAGCCAAGTTGATGGAAGCTGTTAAACAATTATCCGGAGACACCAGCGGCGAATATGCCATTGTTATCTATACTCATTTCGATAAAATTAATATCGATGCCGCACGTCAGCGCCTGCAACAGTTTATAGATAATATGCTGCCGAACATTCGGCAAGCTGTAACACAGAAACAATAATAATGGAGTCGATGCAGGACAAAGATCAACAAGCGCTATCCAGACAATATGTTATTGCCCATGTAATCTATCACTTTGGTATGGGTGGGCTCGAAAATGGTCTGGTTAATATCATTAATCGCCTGCCGGATAAGCAATACCGGCATGTGGTAATTTGCATGACTGGCCATGATCATTTCAAGGAACGTCTGAATAAGTCTGTTGAAATTTACGATATGCATAAAAAACCCGGTAAAGATCTGATGGTTTATTACCGGCTGTGGAAGGTGCTTAGAAAAATCAAACCAGATATTGTGCATACCCGCAACCTGTCTGCACTGGAAGCGCAATTACCCGCTTTATTAGCCGGTGTGCCTATACGCATACATGGTGAGCACGGCAGAGATGTGCATGATCTGGACGGTAATAACAAACGTTATCAGCAAATAAGAAAGCTGTTTTCCTATATGGTTGATCACTATATTCCACTGTCTCAGGATTTAAAAAACTATCTGACTCAAAAAGTCGGTATAAAGGACAACAAAATAACCACTATCTGTAACGGCGTAGATACCAATAAGTTCCATGCTCATAAAAATATCAGCAGTCAGCTGTTAGATGTACCAGAAGGTTTCTTAAACAAGGACACTCTGGTTATAGGAACAGTAGGGCGCCTGGAACAGGTTAAAGATCAAATGAATTTACTGAATGCTTTTATTTTATTATTAAAGCAGCCGGAAGTTAAAGATAAAGACATTAAATTACTGCTGGTGGGAGACGGCTCACAGAAAAATAAATTGTTGCAGAAAATAAAGGCAGAACAGATCCAGGAAAAAGTCTGGCTGGCTGGCTCCAGGGATGAGGTGCCGCAATTAATGAGTCTCATATCAGTCTTTGTTTTGCCATCATTAGCAGAAGGTATATCCAACACCATTCTTGAAGCCATGGCCTGCTCACTGCCGGTTATAGCAACCGAAGTCGGTGGTAATTCAGAGCTGGTGATTAATGGTCAGACTGGATGGATAGTACCCCGTTCTGATCCGGAGGCGATAAAGGACAAATGCCTGCTGTATATAACATCACCGGCACTGCAAAAAAAACATAGCCAGCAGGCCAGAAAAACAATTGAACAATATTTTAGTATTGATACTATGGTTAATAATTACAACAGAGTTTATACAACACTCATTAAACAAAAGATGGTTTCATAATATGTGTGGAATAGCAGGGATCTGGGATTTTTCAATCCCGAATCAGGCCGGTAGAGATATCAATCCGAAAATTCTGGAAACTATGAATCAGGTGCAGGTACACAGAGGTCCGGATGATGGTGGTTATTTTTTTGCCCCGGGTGTTGGACTGGCTCACAGACGCCTGTCAATTATTGATATTTCAACCGGACAGCAGCCCCTCTATAGCAAGGACAAATCGGTTGTTATTGTTTTTAATGGCGAAATTTATAATTTCCAGGAAATAAAGAATATCCTTATCCAAAAGGGTCACAAATTTCAGACCCATAGTGATACAGAAGTTATTGTCTGTGCCTGGCAGGAATGGGGTGAAGCCTGTGTAGATCAGCTTAGAGGCATGTTTGCCTTTGCAATCTGGGATACTAAAAAGCAAAGTCTGTTTATTGCACGGGACAGGTTAGGTATAAAGCCATTATATTATGCCTGGCTGGAAAATGGTCAGTTTATTTTTGGTTCAGAATTAAAAGTATTAATGGCCCATCCTGAGTTTAAAAAAGAACTGGATTACTATGCCACTGAGGAATATTTTGCACTGGGTTATATACCAGAACCCAGAACTATCTATAAAAATGTCTATAAGCTTGCACCTGGTCATACCTTAAGCTTACAACCGGGTAGGCAGGTTGAGCAGCTCAGGCAATACTGGGATATTCCATTTAAACCCTTACCTGCCATGAGTGAGCAGGAAGCATCAGAAGAACTGATACGGCGTCTGAAAGAAGCCGTTGATATTCGTATGATCGCGGAAGTCCCTTTAGGCGCCTTTCTTTCAGGCGGAGTGGATTCCAGTGCCGTGGTTGCCCTGATGGCTGAATTACAGGATGAACCGGTTAATACCTGTGCTATTGGTTTTGATGTCAAAGCCTTTAATGAATCCCAATATGCCGCGCAGGTTGCAGAGCAGTACCATACTAATCATCATCTTGATACAGTAGATGCGGAAGACTTCAGTTTAATAGACAAGCTGGCTAATCTGTATGATGAACCCTATGCTGACAGTTCAGCCATGCCTACCTATCGAGTCTGTCAATTAGCCCGTAAACGTGTCATCGTAGCCTTATCCGGTGATGGTGGTGATGAAACCTTTGCCGGTTATCGTCGTTATCGCTGGCATATGAATGAAGAACGTCTGCGTAGTTTATTCCCTTCTTCAATACGTCACGGGCTATTTGGTTTTTTAGGTTCAGTTTATCCCAAGGCGGACTGGGCGCCTAAAATTTTCAGAGCAAAAACCACCTTCCAGGCTTTAGCCCGTGATCCGATTGAAGGCTATTTTCATAATTTTTCAATTCTAACGGATCAATTGCGACAAAGCATATACAGTTCACACATGCAAAGTGAATTACAGGGCTATAATGCCATCGAAGTATTCAGAAAACATGCTGAAAAATCACCTACGGATGATCCCCTGTCTCTGGTACAGTATATCGATATGAAAACCTACCTGGTAGGCGATATTTTAACCAAGGTGGATCGTGCCAGTATGGCTCATTCTCTGGAAGTTCGGGTACCTATACTGGATCATAAATTTATTGAGTGGAGTTCCGGCCTGCCTTCCAGTATAAAATTAAAAGGTCAGGAAGGAAAATACATATTTAAAAAATCTTTGCGGTCTCATTTAAGTAAGGATATTTTATACCGCAAAAAAATGGGCTTTGCCGTTCCCCTGGAAAAGTGGTTTAGAGGACCTTTAAAGCAAAGAGTAAAAGACTCTCTTGGAGGTGAACTTATGTCAGACTGTGGTTTGTTTAATACCCAAACCATTCATACCATAGTTGATCAGCACCAGTCCGGTATGAGAGATCACAGTGCAGCCATCTGGTCATTATTAATGTACGAAGCCTTTTTAAGACAGGTCCATAACTAACCGCTCTTACGTCCCCCTTCTTTAGAAGGGGGATTCAGAGGGTTGAAAATACCAAAAGTTATAAACTAAAAATGAAAATACTACACATACTGGATCATTCCATACCACTGCACAGCGGCTATACCTTCCGTACCCGCGCAATTCTGGAGCAGCAGAAAAAGCTGGGATGGGAAACCTTGCATCTGACAGGTCCCAAACACAACCAGATAGTAAAACCTGAAACCAGGGAAGAAGTCATTGATGGTCTTAAGTTTTATCGTTCAGATAATTTAACAGGTCTCTGGACTTTGCCGGTAATTAATCAGTGGTCTGTCGTAAAAGCAATACAGAACCGTCTGGATGAGATTATTCCTGAAATAAAGCCAGACATTATCCATGCCCACTCTCCGGCATTAAATGGTCTGGCAGCAGTAAAAGCAGGAAGAAAATATAATATACCGGTGGTATATGAGATTCGGGCATTCTGGGAAGACGCTGCAGTGGATCATGGTACAAGTAAAGAGTGGGGAATCAGATACCGAATAACCCGTGCAATGGAAACCTATGTTATAAAAAAAGCCCAGGCGGTAACTACAATCTGTGAAGGATTAAGACAGGACATTGTTCAGCGCGGTGTTGAAGAAAACAAGGTAACTGTAATACCCAATGCCGTGGATCTGGACAAATTTTCTCACAACACTGAAAAAGATCAGACCTTAGCCGATTCACTTAATCTTTCAGATAATCTGGTACTGGGCTTTATCGGTTCGTTTTATGCCTACGAAGGTTTGCCTCTGCTTATTGAAGCGATGCCAGCTATCCTTAAAGAGAATAAAAATATTAAATTACTTCTGGTGGGCGGTGGACCGGATGAAGCAAAAATAAAAGCCATAATAAAGCAGCTTGATATTGGAGATCAGGTGGTCTTTACAGGCAGAGTTCCGCATGAACAGGTGCAATCCTATTACAACCTGGTGGATATTTTTGTTTACCCGAGGTACCCCATGCGCTTAACCGATTTAGTTACCCCTCTAAAACCACTGGAAGCCATGGCCCAGAACAGACTGGTGGTAGCATCGGATGTAGGCGGACACAAGGAACTGATCAAAGACGGCATAAATGGTAAACTATTCCAGGCCGGCAACGCACAATCTCTGGCTCAATCAGTACTCACTCTGATTAATGAAAAAGCCCAATGGTACAAGTACCATAAAGCAGGAAAACAATACGTAGAACAGGAACGAAACTGGCCTACCAGCGTGGCTAATTATAAAGAGGTTTATAAAGAAGCGTTGAGCGCTGAGCGCTGAGCGTTTAGAAAGAGCAAATAGAATTAACCAGCATGTGCAATTTTATTTGCAGCTTTTTCTCAGCGCTCAGCGCTAAAATTTAAATACTAAAAAAACGGAAAAAAACATGAAAGTAACAATTTTTGGAACAGGCTATGTTGGTCTGGTAACAGGTGCATGTCTGGCGGAAGTCGGTCATCAGGTTATGTGTGTGGATGTCGATGAAAAAAAAATTGAAGGCTTAAAAAAGGGTATTATGCCTATTTATGAGC
>JALUZF010000051.1 GCA_027012135.1 Gammaproteobacteria bacterium | reverse complement strand
TTGTCTTTTCACTGTTTAATGAGAATGGTTATAAGCCTTTATCTGAATCCAGAGTGATTAATTTAATGCAGGCCAAACATCCGGAAATTAAAGGCAATGACGTCTTTATGTTTCAGATCTGGCAGGACAATTCCCTGTTATTACGTTCCTTGCAGACACCCAAAGAACCCATCAGTGATTTTAAAGCTGGCTTTCAGAATAAAAATATTATTGGTCACCGCTGGCGAACCTATGCCTTTTATAATGATAAGTCACATTTATGGATACTGACCGCAGAGCGTAGTGATATTCGATATGTACTGGCAGAAAACATTATCCTGGAAACCATCCTGCCGGTCATTATTATGCTGCCTTTATTGGGGATATTGATCTGGATCTTAATCAGTTATGGTCTGTCTCCCTTAAGAAAACTGGCCCAGGAACTGGGCAATAAAAAAGCAGACGATCTCAGTCCTCTGCCTGTTGAACAGCAACCGGTTGAATTAATTCAGGTAGTTAATTCCACTAACGATTTATTTAATCGTTTAAAAGCCTCTTTTTTAAGAGAAAAACGTTTTGCATCGGATGCAGCTCATGAACTGAGAACCCCAATCAGTGCAATTAAAATCCATCTGCATAATCTGGCCCTGGTTGTTCCTGGAAATAACCACAGTTTTCAGCAGTTAAATGATGCGGTTAATCGTATGGGGCATTTAGTGGAACAGATTTTGAATCTGAACAGAACATCACCTGAGCAGTATATCTCAAGATTTACTGAGGTGGATCTTTATACTATTGCCCAGGAAGTGATTGCCAGGGAATACCAGCAGTTTGCTGAAAAAGATCTGCAGATTGAACTGGAAGGGAAACATGTTCATATTGATGGTGATCCATTTGCTCTGGATGTATTATTACAGAATCTGCTGAGTAATGCCTGCAAGTACAGTAATAATGGAAACTCCGTTTGTGTATCCATTAACACAACAGAACAGTCGGTGGAACTGCAGGTACAGGACTCCGGGCCGGGAGTTCCAGAAGATCAGTATGGGCGTCTTTTTGACCGCTTTTACCGTTTACATGGTGATCGCCATGATTCCGGTGTCACCGGCTGCGGCCTTGGGCTGGCGATTGTTCAGCAGATAGCGGAATTACACCAGGCCAGAATAGAACTGGGGCACTCCAGTTTTGCCACAGGATTATCGGTTAAGGTAATCTTTAATAAAAAAAATGTTAAAACAAGAGATGAGACCAGAAATAATGCGTAAGTCTCCTTTTATCCGGGTACTACTATTAATAGGAATACTATTGCCGACTATCAGGATTGCGGCGGCTACGCCGGTTATTGACGTGGAAATTAAGAACCACCTGTTTATACCTTCAGAAATTATCATACCGGAAAACACCAAGGTAAAACTGGTGATCCATAATCGGGATGAAACCGATGAAGAATTTGAGAGTTATGAGCTTAACCGGGAAAAGGTGATAATAGGTAATCGTAAAGGTGTGATTTTTGTTGGTCCTTTGCCAGCAGGAGAATACCCGTTTTTTGGAGAATTCTTTCCTAAAACAGCTCAGGGGAAAGTCATTGTCAAATAAAAAGTCAAATAAAACCTTATATATCACTGGATTTAAACCATGCTGTTAAATTCTGTTATTATTGTTTTACGGGAAGTGCTGGAAGCGGCTCTTATTTTCAGTATATTACTGGCGCTTTCCAAACAGAGTAAAATTCATTGTACCTGGATCATCTGGTCTTTACTTATCGGCATGTTCGGTGCCGTGGTTTATGGTATTAATATTCCACTGGTTTCTGAATGGTTTGATGGTGTTGGTCAGGAGGTGGTCAATGCCCTGATGCAGTACACTGTTTATATTATGCTGCTTTTCTATATTATTATTTTACTGTTATATGCCTCTAAACCGGCAGCCGGGGCACCGAAGCTGCTGGTGATTATGATGGTATTGATTACCTCTATTGCCATGATCCGTGAAGGTGCTGAAATATTACTGTATTTTTTCTCTGTCACCCGTAGTGTTAATCATTATGCCGCCGTTATGATGGGAATGATTATTGGCGCCAGTATCGGCATCAGTATTGGCTTCCTGTTTTATTATCTGCTGCTGAATATCCGTGAGAAATGGTCCATGATTATTGGCCTGGGGCTGTTGATCCTGGTTTCGTCGGGAATGATTTCCCAGGCTACCCTGTTAATGATACAGGCTGACTGGTTACCGGCCCAAATGCCTTTATGGAATACTTCAGATTTTCTGTCTGAAAAGTCAGTGTTAGGTCAGCTGCTTTATGCCCTGGTAGGTTATGAAGCTACTCCGACGGCATTACAGGCCAGTATGTACCTGGGTGGGCTGATTCTGCCAGTCTTTATTATTGCATTATTAAAACTAAAGTTTAAAAGCTAATGTTGAAAGATCGACCTGTTTTAGAACAAACCTTATTAAAAAATCAGTCAAATGAATTCTTATAAATATTGTTTAAAAAATAGTCTGATATTGTTATCAGCCTTAATTGTCTTTCTGATGTCTTTGCCGCTTTATGCTGATGGTGCTTCCGGAGGAACGTTTATTGACAAGGTTTATCATCCTTATGTTCAGCCTCATGAACGGGAAATTGAGTGGCGTGGGACCTATAAAAAAGACTCGGAATTGCGTAATCAGGATAATGCTCAGAGACATAAGCTTGCTTATGCTCAATCCTTTAATGATCGCTGGATGGGTGAGTTATACCTGGTTGGAGAAAAAAACCGGCAGAAGGATTTTAAATTAGCATCTGTAGAACTTGAAGCTCTCTGGCAGATCACAGAACAGGGTGAATATGATTATGACTGGGGTATGTTATTTGAAGCAGAACATGAAACTGAAGAACATATTTCAGAAATCTCATCAGCTCTGTTAATTGAAAGGGAATGGGGCAAGTGGGTTGGTACGGCTAACCTGTATTTAATTTATGAATGGGGCAGTCATATTGATAATGAACTGGAAACTGCGATGGCATTGCAGGGCAGATACCGTCTTTCCAGGCAACTGGAACCGGCCATAGAATTTTACAGCAGTGATACCAGTGAGGGTATTGGGCCGGTTTTACTAGGCACCATTAAACTGGGCGGCAGAAAACAGATAAGATGGGAAGCCGGTGTTATTACCGGGCTGGATAATGAGACAGCGGATGAAACCTGGAAATTTTCAATAGAATTTGAATTTTAGTTTATCTTATAAGTTGAGTCCGTGTTCATTTTTTTGATGCGGGCAAGATGCCTGCACTCCCAGGGTTTAATAATGTGCGAAACGATGAACCAGCTATCCTGCAGGCTTTACCTGTAACGTTATACCAACAAGCTTCCAGTCATTATTTTTTTTTGCATAACTATAATTAAAATGCACCTCAGAAGGCTGTGTAGGAAAATAACCTTTCAAAACAAGAATGCCATCTTTAGTAACAAAAGGTGCAGGCTTGAATATGGGGACCTGTTTTGCAACAGGAAGAAGGTTAATATTTTGCTGGATATACCCTTCAAAAGCCTGATCAAATTGTTTCTGGCTAAATTTTTCCTGAAATTTCCTGCTTGTATTACGTCTAAAAAGAGAAAGATCTCTGGCCTGAACGGCGCGGGCAAATTCAAGTGTAGTATTCAAAACAAGCTTCTGGTTCTCTGCCAGGGATGGTGGTTTTAGTTCTGGCTTAATGAATTTGGGCAGTATAACAACAGCACCAACTATTATAATCGTTAGAATTAAAAGACTGGTAATAATAGTAAGCTTGTTATTCATTGTTATTTATGTCCTCTAATAATTAGCGGTTTATATAATAGTAATGGATGTTTTTAATGAAGACAATAAGCATCTATTTATATAATAAGTTTTTAAAATACATGTCGAAAAAATTTACATATAAGTGATTACAGAAAAATTTATAGGGTTTTTTAGAAGAAGGGTTATGTTTTATATTTAAAAAAACTTACTTAATATAAGTAAAAACCCATATGGCGCCAAGAGCGAAATTGTAAAAATCTTCTTAATAAAATGAAATTCTTTAAAAGATTAATTAAATAATAATAATTAAAAAAGAAATTCTGTCAGAAAATTTGACAATTAAAT
>JALUZF010000050.1 GCA_027012135.1 Gammaproteobacteria bacterium | reverse complement strand
GGCGTCGATGGATCAAATAATATTTGGTATCCATGCGGTTAAATCAGCGCTCAACTATTTGTCAGATAGAGCGTTATCAGACAGAGCGCTGTCTGATAAAACATCAGAAAACGATGCAGCGTTGATTACCGTCCTTTATGTTGATCGTAACCGTAAAGACAACCGTATCAATGCCCTTGTTGAGCTGGCCCGAAAAAAGTCCGTTAAAGTAACCTTTGTTGAGCGTAAAAAACTCGATAAACTCTGTCAGGGCAATCACCAGGGTGTCGTTGCAGAAGGTAATACCCCGAAAGTAAAATCAGAAAGCTATCTCGATGAATTACTGCAGAGCCTGCAGGAACCGCCGTTCCTGCTGATTCTGGACGGTGTTCAGGATCCGCACAACCTGGGCGCCTGCCTCAGAACGGCTGATGCCGCCGGTGTTCACGCTATAATTGTCCCTAAGGATCGTTCTGTATCACTGACCCCGGTTGTACGTAAAGTCGCCTGTGGTGCTGATCAGACGGTACCCCTTATACAGGTCACTAACCTTTCCCGAACGCTGAAATTACTTAAAAACTATCAAATCTGGATCATTGGCACCGCCGGTGAAACCGATACTACCCTGTACCAAAGTAACCTGACCGGTCCGCTGGCACTGGTTATGGGTACCGAAGGCAAGGGCATGCGTCGACTGACACGGGAAAATTGTGATATGCTGGTAAAAATCCCCATGCTGGGCAGTGTAGAAAGCCTGAATGTTTCCGTTGCCACCGGAATTACTTTGTACGAAGCCGTACGACAGCGCAGTGAGACAAAATAACCATCAGGTAACAAGGATTGCAGGATGTTAAAAATAAGAATAGCCGGTTCCGAAGCTGAATTACGCCAGATTGCCCACAAACTGGGCACTACCCATATCAAACGTTTCAAACGTGACAATGGCAAAACCGTATTTGCCATAGACGTACAGATTTCCGTCGAGGACTTTCTTGATAATATGGATTTAAAAAATACCAGTGCCGT
>JALUZF010000049.1 GCA_027012135.1 Gammaproteobacteria bacterium | reverse complement strand
AAGGCTAATCCAGAAGCACTTATGACGGTTATAAAACCCTACATGGATGATCTGGTTATTACTGTTGAATGTATGTTTACCTGGTACTGGGTTTCCGATTTCTGTCATGAGCATAACATTGAATTCGTTTTGGGTCATGCCCTCTACATGAAGGCTATTCATGGAGGGAAGGCTAAAAACGATAAAATTGATTCCTATAAAATCGCTAAACTCATTCATAGTGGCATGCTGGCTCAGGCCTATAACTATCCTGAAGGGATGAGAGCGACAAGAGATTTATTACGGCGACGACTCTTTTTTGTCCGCCAGTGTGCCCAGTTAAAAACCCATACTAAAATATTAAATCATCAGTATAATTTACCACCCATTAACGGTAACCTGAAAAACCATTCCACCCGTGAAACAGTATTACTTCCTTTTGAAGACTCAAGTGCCAGGCGCAGTGCCCAGGCTAATATTGATACCATTGCTTTTTATCATAAACAAATCAGCTCTCTGGAATTCTATATTAAGAAGAATGCCAAACTGGATGATTATCAAAGTTTTATGCTGTTAAAATCAATCAAGGGCATTGGTGATGTTCTGGCCATGACCATACTCTATGAAATTCATACGATTACAAGATTTTCAAGCGTTCAGAAATTTGCTTCTTACTGCCGGTTAATTAAATGCAAAGCTGAATCCGCTGGTAAAATTTATGGGACATCGGGCAATAAAATTGGTAATGCTCATCTAAGATGGGCTTTCTCTGAAGCGGCTGCCTTATATTTACGTGGCAATAAAAAGGCTCAAAATTACCATGAACGATTGGTAAAAAAACACGGTAATGGAAAGGCCATGGGTATTCTTTCTCATAAACTGGGAAGAGCCGTTTATTTTATGCTTAAAAGAAAAGAGGCTTTTAATGAAAGTGCTTTTCTGAACGGATAGTGTAATGCAGTGATAGCTCTACGCCTAACTGGTGCTAAGGCCAATAGATTTTTGTTAATTGCTTAATTTATTATGACTCGATCA
>JALUZF010000048.1 GCA_027012135.1 Gammaproteobacteria bacterium | reverse complement strand
GTACAGGTCATTACCCGTGCAACGGGTGGCGCTGGTGGTTATCGATATGATACCAGCGGTAGTGCCAGTGCTGGTGGTGATGCTGATGCGAGCAGCATTGTCACTAACAGTGCCGGACGAGCGGATGCCAATGTCACCGCGACCGGTGGCAGCGGTGGTAATGGTGGAAATGGTACGATTACGGGTGCCAGCGGCGGTGCTGGCGGTAATGCTGCTGGTACAGCCTCAGCACTTAACAGCAGTACGGTTTCCAGTGGCAGCTATGCTGCTTCAGGGTATTCCAGTGTTACCGGTGGAACCGGTGGCTATAGTTATGCCGATACCAGCGGTGGGGCCGGTGGCTCTGCCACGGGCAGTGCTTCTGCTGAGAGTACCAATGCTGCTAATACCGGCACCTGGGTGAGTGCGGATGGTAATGTCTGGGGTGGAGCTGGAGGAGCGGTCTATAATGCGCTTGCCGGTGCCGTAGGTGGACAGGGTGGTGATGCAGACAGCAGCAGTACCAGTACAGCGGGTGGTCAAAATTATAGTCAGGCTTTTGACAATGCCTGGGGTGGACGAGGCGGTAATATTAATAGTGGTGTAGGCAGTGGCGGGGATGGCGGCGATGCGGATTCAGCCGCTGTGGCCACTCGAAGCAATGCTTCGGGTAGCCAGTATGTTCAGGCGAGTGCCAGCGCTACAGGCGGCCAGGGCGGCTACGGACGTGGAGCTGGGGAGACGGCCGGTGATGGTGGTGTGGCCAGTGCTACAGCCTCAGGCAGTAACAGCGGTACTGGTAATACCACAGTCACAGCCAGCTCAACCGGTGGTGCCGGCGGTTATGGTTATGATGGTGCGGATGGTGGCCAGGGTGCCAATGGTGCTCTGGTGAATTCCGTCAGCGGCAGCGGTGCCGGAACATTAACTCTGACAGAAAGCACCACCGGCGGTGCCGGAGGTGGTTCAGACAGTGGACAGGCCGGCGATGGCGGTGTGGTGACCGTTACTAATGCCGTTTCCGGCAGTTCTGGTA
>JALUZF010000047.1 GCA_027012135.1 Gammaproteobacteria bacterium | reverse complement strand
GGACAGACTGAATATTTCTATAGGCTTGCGGTTTTTTCTCATGGCCAGTCCCTGCTTGGGGTCATAAAAGAACCTTTAGTATCTATCGCCAGCTGCCAGTAAATTACGGCGGCCATGGGATCACCTTCCATAGGCAGTAAAATGGTATTAACGGGAATATGCTTTGGAATAATTTTTATCGCATCCTGTGCCAGCCTGATCCGCTCAGAAGGTGTTACTTTAGTTGCTTTGGGTTTAATTCTGCCCTGAGTCGGCAAACCATCAGTGATCAGGATCACATTATCCGGGCGGCCGGCAATGGAGTTAATACTGGTAAAGGCTTTATAAAGACTGGTACCATTTTGCGGTATAAGATTAGACAGATTACTGAACAGGGTTTTCATAGCCGCTTTATCTGTTGTCTTTAGCCATTGCATTGCCTGTTTAGCGGCCAGTGATTTTGCACGGGTATTAAATTGGACCACCATAACCTTACTGCCTGCAGGCAGGTTGGCCACCAGCCAACGTACTGTATTTACGGCCTGACGCCATTTTCTGCTGTTACGCTTTACGGTATTGGACATGTTACGTTTGACAATCACATTAACAATACTTTCATCCAGCATGGATGCCGAACTGTCCAGCAGAATTAAAACTCTTTTACCCCCGAGTTTTAGTCCGGTCAGGTATTGACGATTGCCTTCACCTTCATATTGGCGGACTTTATTTCCGCTCTGATTCAGGGCGATATCAAGCTGTTGCTGCTCTTTCCATTTCTGCCTTGCTACTTTTTTTAAATCATTCTGTAATCGGTTAATATGTTTTTTTAAGGCCAGGCTTTGCTCACGACTCAGTGTTTCCTTTTTCTGAAAATCTTCAACCTGCCTGCTGATTTCTTCAAAACGACTGTTGACGGTTTTAATTTCCTGCTCTTTATCAGAAATTTTATTTTGTATATTTCGCTTATATAATTCGGCTGCTGTTATTTCATGTTCAACACGGGTGACTTCTGACGTTAAGTCTTTAAACTTTTCTTTTGTTTCAGTAACAATATGGGAATTAATGATTAAAACAAGTAATACCACTGCGCCAAAGCCGCAGAACATAATGTCCAGAAAGGACAGATTAAAGGATGAAATGGTACGACTTTTTTTCTTCATTATTATTATTAAGTCATAGCATATTCAAACAGAATTTTATATTCAGCAGCACTAGCCTACTCTCCGGTTTTCATTCTGGAAATCAGGTTTTCATCACAATAATTTTCCGTATCCAGTACCAGTCTTTCCTGTAATAACTGTAACTGGTGGATAAAAAACATTAGTACTATTGAAATAACCAGAGCAATAAAGGTTGAGTTAAAGGCAACGCCCAGAGATTCTGTTACTCCGGTAATATCACCCTCCATGGCACGGTTGGCCTGAGCCAGGGCATCACCAATACCCCGTACCGTACCAATAAAACCTACGGATGGAATAGCCCAGGCAATATAGCGGATTATGGATAATTCTGTTTCTAAACGCTGGGCTTCCGAGTCACAGACATCACGCATGGCCGTAGATGAGTCATGCACATTACGGGTCGCGGCAAAACGCTGAATACTGACTCTAAGCGCTCGCGGCAAAAGGTATCTCTGCATATGTGATGGTAATTCCTGTAATCGTTTTAATAGTGCCCGGGTATCTTCCGGGCCAATGGGCAAATTAACAGGCAGTTTTAGAATATCAGTATTAAGCAGGTTATTTTCCTGCCAGGACTGATAACCTTTAAAACCCATTATCGCCAGTGCCCAGAGCATGAGAATAAAACAGGCCTCCTGTTCATAGTCCCGTATCACCACGTAAAAATCACGCTTCTGCACATAATTACTGTCCTGCAGCATCATCTGATGTTCCTGTTCCAGGAATTCATCCGCATGGGGACGAATAACAGAGATATAGGCGGCATGAATAATGATAAAGGCAATTAACAGGGAAAATACCTGGTAGATCAATTCGATGGGAATGTTTTTATTTCTATACATACTTAATCCATTGGTTATTTAGGATAATGTCTTATATATCAACAGGGAAGGGCACTGAAGTATCGGCCTGTATTTTTTCTGTTGGAATAAATTTTTTTGCCCGTGTGCTGGTTTTTGTTTTTTTCTCGGACTGTGTTGTTTTTCCAGTGGCTGCAGTTGTTTGAATATTAGTTTGTTTACTGGTTTCTGCATAGCTGCTGGTACTACTTAATAGAAATGATATTATTAATAATTTAATAATATCATTTATTTTGCTTTTACAATTAGTCATTGTGCATACCTTGCCAGACGAAAGCCCAGATCATTCGCTTTCTTTTTACTGTAGTTTCTATAACTCAGTCTCAATTCAGTAATGGATGCATCCCGCCAGCTTGAATCCCGTACGACATGATGTATGCCTTTTTCCGGTCCTGTTGGATTAATAAGTGTTTTGGAAGTATATGAAATATTTGGAGAATAAAAATCCTGACACCATTCTGAAACATTACCGCCCATATCATAAAAACCAGAACTGTTTTTCTTATAGGTTCCAACCGGTGCTGATACTTTATGTTGATCATTATAGCCCACTATATACTGGGCCAGGTTTTGACTGACGGATTCATCGGCAAAATTACCACTCATATCCGGTGGTGGAAAACTGCCGGGCCAGGGGTATTTCTGATTATTTTTACCTCTGGCCGCATAAGACCATTCGGCTTCAAAAGGCAGACGATAACCATCAATTGATTTATTTTTCTCTGTACCTTTATTTGCACCAAGTTTTTTAGCCTTCATTTTACCATTAAGCTGTATATAAAACGGTTCCAGACCTTCCTTTTTACTTAACCAGTTTGCATATTGTGCCGCTTCATCCCAAGTGACATTAACCACAGGCTGTACTCCCCGATCCAGGGACTGACCCAGGCTCATGCCTGAATTATGTGTTTTTTTAAACAGTTTAAACTGTTTATTTGTGACTTCTTTTTCTGAAAGGTAGTAAGAATAAGTAATTTTTACTGTATGCAGTTGTTCATTGGATCGCCGGCCTGCATCACTTCTGGCGGAGCCCATTTTAAACTGCGCCGGTTTAATTAATATCATTTTCTGTCCAGCCTGGGTGATATAATTTAATGCTCCGCTCTTACTGCTTTTATTTTCCGTTTTACTGGTTTTATTTACGGATCCTGATACCGTTTTGTTCACGGGTGAACGGGTGTCTTTGTGCAATATAAAACTGATATTAGCACTGTTCTTACCTGGATGTAGCGTTTTAGTCTGGCTGATATAGCCTTTTGCCTTTACCGTCAGGCTGTGTTTTTTTTCTGTTAGCTGAAAGGCCCCAGAGGAACGGGTTTGACGTTTTCCATCAATATACAGTTTTGCACCTTCTGGTGAGGTAGTGATAAATACAGTCCCATGTTCAGGCTTTAGCTCTATATTTAAAGTTTTAGTGTCATCAGCCTCTGGTTTTATCCGGCCTTTTCTGGTTTTATAACCCGCCAGACTCAGGCTATAGCTGTGTTCTGTAAACGCTTTTAATGGAATAGTTAAGGGTGTTTTTCCGGCAAAGCGCTCATCTATTTGCAGCAAGGCTTTATCTGGAATACTATTAAAGGTAATTTTAGCCGGTTTAGGGTCCAGTTTGACGGTTCCCAGTTTTACTTCACTATTAGCTGCTATGGTCAGTATTTTTCGCCAGGGCCGATATTTATCAGCACTGATATCCAGTTGATATTTGCCAGACAGCAATTCCTGTTTAACCGGAGCTGTTATTTTTTTTACTGATTCTTTAAGATTAGTCAGCGGAGTTAAAATTATATCTGCCTTTGCAGGATCAGTATTAATGCTGATATAACCCCAGTCCGGCTCCAGTTCAAATGCATATTCCTGCCTGGCTTCCTTACCCTTTACCTTGATGGTTTCTTCCAGGGTTTTATAGCGTTTATTTTCTATTTTTAAAGCATGAGTTCCTGCTTCAATTTCATACCATAAATCTTTTCCGGTATTATTTTCAAGCAATACATTATCAATGTAAATTTTATTTTTTTTATCCGGAATAATATTAAATTTAACCAGACCGGGTTTTTCTTTCATTTTAAAATTAAAGCGGGTATGTTCTGAATTAACCTTTATAGTTTCATGGATACTTTTGTAACCTGTTTTATCTATCTGTAT
>JALUZF010000046.1 GCA_027012135.1 Gammaproteobacteria bacterium | reverse complement strand
AGCCTGGCCTTAAAAAAACATATTAACCGATTACAGAATGATTTAAAAAAAGTAGCAAGGCAGAAATGGAAAGAGCAGCAACAGCTTGATATCGCCCTGAATCAGAGCGGAAATAAAGTTCGCCAATATGAAGGAGAAGGCAATCGTCAATACCTGACCGGACTAAAACTCGGGGGTAAAAGAGTTTTAATCCTGCTGGACAGTTCGGCATCCATGCTGGATGAAAGTATTGTTAATGTGATTGTCAAACGTAACATGTCCAATGCCGTAAAACGTAACAACAGAAAATGGCGTCAGGCCGTAAATACAGTACGTTGGCTGGTGGCTAACCTGCCGGCAAGCAGTAAGGTTATGGTGGTTCATTTTAATACCCGTGCAAAATCACTGGCCGCTAAACAGGCTATGCAATGGCTAAAGACCACGGATAAAGCGGCTATGAAAACCCTGTTCAGTAATTTGTCTAATCTTATACCGCAAAATGGTACCAGTCTTTATAAAGCCTTTACCAGTATTAACTCTATTGCCGGCCGCCCGGATAATGTGATCCTGATCACTGATGGTTTGCCGACTCAGGGCAGAATTAAACCCAAAGCAACTAAAGTAACACCTTCAGAGCGGATCAGATTGGCACAGGATGCGATAAAAATTATTCCAAAGCATATTCCCGTTAATACCATTTTACTGCCTATGGAAGGTGATCCCATGGCCGCCGTAATTTACTGGCAGCTGGCAATAGATACTAAAGGTTCTTTTATGACCCCAAGCAGAGACTGGCCATGAGAAAAAACCGCAAGCCCATAGAAATATTCAGTCTGTCCTTTCTGGATGTGGTGTCCTGTGGATTTGGTGCCATAATCCTGTTACTGGTGATCAGTAAAATTTCTCAGCCGGTCATTGTAGAGGAAACTACGATTGATTTAAGAAGTACGCTAAAAAAACTGGATCAGGAACTGGTCATTGCCCGTGGTGAAATAATAGAAACCAGTCAGCAGCTAATACAGACAGAACAGATCTTAAATGATATCAACACCCGCTATGAAGCCAAAGCAGCTTTACTGACTGAGATACAGGGCGAATATAAAAATACCACTCAGATGCTTAAAACCCAGAGTATTATAAAAGACAAACTCAGCCTGGCACGACAATCGCTAACGGAAGAAATGAAACGCCTGCAGAATCAGCAGCCGGTTATTAATAAGGAAAATACCATTGGTGGTATCAGTGTTAACAGTGAGTATATAATTTTTATTATCGATACCTCCGGTTCCATGCATAATTTTGCCTGGCCGCTGGTACAGAAAAAAATGCAGGAGATCCTTAAAGTTCATCCCTCGGTAAAAGGCATTCAGGTAATGAATGATATGGGTGATTATATGTTTTCCCAGTACGCAGGTCGCTGGATACCGGATTCACCGGGTCGGCGCAGGGCCATATTGAAACGTCTGAAAAGCTGGGAACCATTTTCCAATTCCTCACCGGAAGAAGGCATTACTAAAGCTATTCGAACTTTTTATGATGCCAATAAACAGATAGCCCTGTATATATTTGGTGATGATTTTTCCAGGGGCAGTATTCAGTCAGTTATTGATACGGTAAGCCGTCTTAATCGTGCTCATCGCAAAGGCTCAAAACGTGTTAGAATTAATGCCGTGGGTTTCCCGGTATTATTCCAGTATCCGGGTACCGAGATGAATATTGCCCGCTTTTCTGCTTTAATGAGAAAGCTGGCTGAAGAAAATAACGGCAGTTTTGTTGGTCTGAACAGTTTAAAATAAATTGGAGTGTTTATGTTAAAAACCAGTCAAAAGATAAATTACCTGCTCCTCTTAATAACGGTTTCTCTATTATCAGCCTGTCAGACCACCCTGCCTATTTTTGAACAGGAACAACAGCAATCAAAGTCAGTGATTGAGGACAGCGGTTGTAATAAACAGAAAAATAATGCCAGAAATGTACAGTATGACTATCTGGTTTATGCCAATAAAATGATAGATTCCATGGTTAAAAACCATAATGTACAAACAAAATTAAAACAGCAGCGCATGACAATTTACCTGCAGCCGGTCGTCAATAATACATCAGATAATATCGATATATCCGCTATTAACTATGCCATTAAAAACCGGGTGATCCGTTCCGGGCAATTTATTCTGGCTGACCGTCCTGATGCGGCTCAATACCGGATAAGTGGAACCATTAATGCTATAAATACACTCAGTGAGTGCGACAGTGGACAGAGAAAGTTCAGCCTGAGATTAACGGATATTAAGCAACCGGCCATATTATGGTCTGAATATAAAAACCTGAAATAATTATTGATTATGGCCAAACTACCGGAAAAAACCAGACAGATTGCCCAGGTACATGCCCAGTTAATTAACAGTGTGGTCATGGCCTGTCATAATAAAGCCCTGCTGCCTCAGCTGGAACCCGCCCTGCAGGCGGCACAGAATAACGGCTGGACAGAACTGGTCAAACGGATCCGCAAAATACTGGCCGGTTCCAGAGATTCTCAGATCCTGATTGGACTGGATGAAGAAGATGCCGCCATAATACTGGCCATTCTGGTGGGTCTGCAGGACCCGTCCCAGTTACCCAAAGCCGTGGAAAAATCTGAGGCTGCCTTTGCAGCACCCGGACTGGCTGCCATGATTAACGCCGCTTCAGGCGGTGATGTGCAGGCCCTGTCCATGCTGGGTAGCATGGCCCAGCAAATGTCTCAGACTCCGGGCAGTATGCAGCAGTTTGCGGTGATGTTAAAACCTTTAATAGATGGAGAAAGGGATCTGGGCAAACTGACTAAAAATATGGATGAACAGGCCCGGCAGTTAATGGAAGGGTTGCTGAGTGAACTAAGCAGTTTAGAAACGAGTAAGCTTGAATAAATAATTGGCCCGGCAAATCTAAAAATAGACATCCAGTCCTTGAAGATATAAAGTTATATAATAATAGCCCGAGCGGGCCAATAACACAATAGGCCGCGTCAGTAGTATTGTTAATAGTATGTAAGCGGTTGAATATACTGTTGGGCAGGTAAACTGCAGTATAGATGAAGATTGTATATTTTCGGGAGAACATAATGATCTTGGGTTTGATAAAATATAGGGATGTTGTTTCTATTAAGATTGGATGTTGGAGGAAGAAGCATGCTTAACATATTCCTTATACAGATACCATATAATCTTGACCCTCCAAATGAGATAGAGAGAAAGTGCCCACTTATCGTAGAAAAATGGGGGGAATGGGAGCGCACCTGTGAGAACATACGAAAAATAAATGACGAAATTCATGCGGCTCCTTTGTGGCAAAAGATTTATGGATTGTTATTATCACCTTTTATATTGCCTGGGAATAAAAAATATTATGCAGAATTATTTCAGAGCAGAAGGGTCAACTATGAAAGATATAGAGACATGTTTAACAAAACAATTGATTCTAGGCGTGAACTATATGAGCGGCTTTTGGCAAAAGATAAATCAATTGAAAAACAAGCTGATAAAAAACTCTTGGGATCTCTTTGGAATATGTTTGCATTCGGAGAAGAATCTTATGGCGGTAGATTTTCAACCTACTTTGACCAATATTGGGGTGAAGTGGAAAATTGTTTACGTAACAGATCGGGCAAATAGTTTTCAGTAAATAAAGGTGATGTAGCCCAACAATTGCGTAAACACGGACTTGCAATTCCGCTAGCGCTCCATTGCAATCCGGTTACGCAAAGCGTTAGAAATAAAACAAATGAATGATCCTAAGTATACATTAAGTTTTAAGCTTAAACCTGATGAGCCATTTACGGTGTTTGTTCTTGAGATTGGTGGTTTTCTTCCATTGTGCTTCACAGGTGCAAAGCTGATAATGGTAGATAGAAATATTTTGAGCAATGCCTCAAATATAGTTAATGGGGGAAAACATAAAGACAATAAACCGAATAGATTGTGGTTTAACTTTTTGAATTCACCTGGTTTTCTCCTGAATCCTGCCCTAGGGGCTCTTGAAGGAACGAATCGGAAAGTTCCATCTTATGATGAGTTTTGTTTTGAGTTTGATAAAGGAAAAGCTATTTTAGCTAAAGCATTTCCAAATGCAAAAGTAACTGAATATTCAGAGATCCATTATCAAGCTGGTTATGAACTTGTAAAAGAAGCCACGAAAAGCTACGAGT
>JALUZF010000045.1 GCA_027012135.1 Gammaproteobacteria bacterium | reverse complement strand
TCATGGTCAGGATACTCTGGAGATTGGCGAAGAATCTAACACATTCACAGTACAGGTAATTGTTCCTGACAGTGCTCATTACGGAACCTACACGACAAAATGGACGGCTCATAACCCTGTAACTGCAAAGCCTGATGATGACTTCTTTGGTAAGGTTATCATCACGGGTGTTGGTAAATACACGCATACTACCTATGACTCTACACAGCCGTGGACTTACCAGCTTATTGACTGGTTCGACCTCAGAGTCCATGTCCAGCCTGTTGAAAGTCTGGTAGTTAGCACTCCAGGTGCAATAACTACAGACCATGGAACGACTGGTCAGACCTCAATCTGGGTTAAGAACACAGGAAACGACACATTAGACAATATAACATTTGATGTAACAGACCTGAGTGATGGATCAGGTCATTATATAGATGCGAGTAATGTATCATTTGTGCCATCATCTGTGACACTGGCAAGTGGAGATAGCCAGAACGTAACAATCAACGTAGCTGTGCCTTATGGGACATATGCAGCCACGTACAACGGTACAGTTACGGTGAGGGATGATGATGGATATCCTGCGCAGAATGTGACGATAAGTGTGACGGTGAATCCGTCATATGATCTTGATGTAGCGGACAATGCGGCGAATGTAGTGGGTGGAGTGCTGGCATTGAACAACGTGCCGGGAGCGAGTGATTCAGGATTGGTGAGAGTGGTGAACCCGAACAGTGAGGCACAGAATGTTGATCCAGACCAGTATGGAAATGCAGACTTTACGGATGTGACGGTGACGGTGAGTAATCTTGTGACGCAGGATGGATCACAGACGATAGCGTCTTCGAATGTGAGTGTGAGTGGACTTGGAGCGATAGAGAGTGGTGGATACAGGGATGTGCTGGTGAAGGTGAATATACCAGCTGGGCAGGCGAATGGAGATTACTACGGATGGATGAAGTTTACGAGTGTGCCGGGTGGATCAGAGGATTCAGTGAGACTGAGATTTATAGTTGGACCGGTGGAGGATATATCA
>JALUZF010000044.1 GCA_027012135.1 Gammaproteobacteria bacterium | reverse complement strand
CTTTTTTAACCCGCTGACCAACCTGTACTTCAACGCTCCTAACCAGAGCAGAAAGCTGAGAACTGAGTTGACTGCTCTGCAGACTGACCACCCTGGCCGGTGCTTTTTTAACCGGGTGAAACAATAGATCCGACAGAGGTCTGGCAGTCACCGGTATGATTTCCTGTGCCTGAAGATTATTGCCGGCCAGAAATAAACCCTGAGCCAGACATAAGCCAATAAGAGCCAGGCCGATAAAATATTTTGGCCTGTGTATCATCCGCTCTGTTCCTGTTTTTTAACCTGTTGCCAGACGGCTTCCAGTTCGTCAATAGAGGCCTGTTCCATACGCTGCCGATCATTATTATAAAACTGTTCCATTTTCCGGAAACGCTGGGAAAATTTATGATTACTGACCCGCAGGGCTTTTTCCGGATCAATTTCCAGTTTTCTGGCCAGGTTGACGCAGGTAAACAGCACATCACCCATTTCCACCTGCATACGTTCATACTGTCGGGCTTTTAGTTCACTCTGCTGCTCTGCTACAAAGCCTGCGGACTTTTCCTGTAGCTGTTCATATTGAGTAATTTCATCCTGCAGTTCCTGCAGCTCACCCTGAATAATGGGTAGTACTTCTTCTGCAGAATCCCAGTCAAACCCCACCTGAGCAATGCGCTTCTGAATTTTAACCGCCCGGGTCATGGCAGGCAGTATTTTACTGATATTATCCATCAGGCTCAGTACCTGCTCCGATTTGGCAGTCTCCCCTTTTTCAGCTCTGGCCTGCTGGTTTTCAAGTTCTTTCTGCTCTTCCCAGGCTTTTAAAAAAGCCGCCTCATTTTCATATTGATGATCACTGAACACATGAGGATGACGACGCACCATTTTATCAGCAATGGCGACTGCAATATCATCAAAATCAAACAGTCCTTCTTCTTTGGCAAGCTGAGCGTAAAAGACCACCTGGAATAATAAATCACCCAGTTCTTTTTTGACTTCATCCATATCGCCCTGCTCAATGGCTTCTGCCACTTCGTAGGCTTCTTCCAGGGTATAGGGAACCAGGGATTTATAATCCTGTTTCAGATCCCAGGGACAGCCGGTATCAGGATCCCGCAGGGCGCTCATAATATCCAGCAGGCGTTGTAAATGTTGCATAATAAAACCTGTTATTCAGAAAATATGGAAAATGTGAATAAAGAAAGAGTATAACCGGTTTGCGGTTATTATGCTTGAATGCAGATATTTGGTGAGAGTGAAGGGGATTATTAACTACAGATCATTGATATAAAAGTCCCTCATCCTAACCTTCTAACCTTCTCCCAGAGGGAGAAGGAACCAGGGGATACACGCTTAATTAGTGGCCAATGCCATCTACAGATAACAGGGCATTAATCACTTCATCTTCAAGGTTAATGCGATCCGCCAGTAACTCACCGACGCCATTCAGGCATTCCTCTAATTGCTCACATTTTAATTCTGAAACATCACTGTTAAAGCGATCATGAAAATCCAGCAGTTTCTGAGTATTATCCAGCAGTTCCGGGTAAATGCTATCAGCAATTTTTAATACCGAGGTACGACGTTCCTTGTTTTCTTCCAGGTAATTATACAGATGAAAATGGGCTTTGGCAGTATAATCAACCAATGACTCACAGAAATCCTCCAGCACTTCCTTCAGAGTATCACTAATTTCAAAAGGCTGGTAAGTCATTACCTCTTTATATTGAGTCAGGGCAGTAGTTCTGGATTCAATCAGAGATTCAACAATACGGCGTGAGTTGACGCGGCGGTCTTTGACAATGGTATCAGCCATTTTTATTTCCCGTTCCTGTTTAAATACGGTTGTTATTTCTGGTATTAGATTCTAAAGCGTTTGAGTATCCTATATTACCTGTTAATTTTAAAAAAATCGAAAATTTTCTTTAATTTCCAGACCTGTAATATGAAAAATCCTACAAGCAGCCTGAAATTGACGGATTATTTTCAGTCTAACAAAGAGACAATATCAGAAAAAATCATTTGGACTGCACTTGGCTTATTTTAAAAATTTATACTATATTTGCATTAATCAGATATTATTAAAAAAAAATCAGCCCAATACTAAAGTTTCCGGCTGATTTGTCGTTATAACAGGCAGGCTGCTGCTTTTGCAGCAAAATTGAACCTACTGGCTAAATATTTAAGAGAAATACACCATGGCTAATTTTATTCAATCGGTTGATGAACGTACCAACCTGGCAGGGACTAACCGGCTGGAGGTGCTTCTATTCAGTCTGGGTAAAGATGATACTACAGACCGGCAGGAAGTTTATGGCATTAATGTATTTAAAGTCAGAGAAGTTATGCAGGTGCCTGATATTACCCATGCTCCGGATATGCCTGATTCGGTAGAAGGCATGACCAGTCTGCGCGGTACCATGGTGCCAGTGGTTAACCTGCCAAAATTCTGTGGCCTGAATATTTCTGACGAACCGCAGATTTTAATTGTTACCGAATACAATAAACACATGCAGGGTTTTCTGGTGCACTCGGTAGAAAATATTCTGCGCCTGCAGTGGAATGATATTAAGGTGCCTCCACCCATGATGTCAGACCGGTTGGGCGGACTGGTTACTGCCGTTACTGAACTTCAGGATGGCCGCATTGCCATGATTATGGATGTAGAAAAAGTACTGGCAGAAACCGCGCACTTTGCCCAGGAAGAAAGTTATTTTGAAGAAGTCAGCACCCTGGATGGTCAGGGTTATACCATTTTATTTGCAGATGACTCATCTGTTGCCCGCTCTCAGATAGAACGCACCCTGGATCACATGGGTATAGCTCATGTCAGCGCTATGAACGGTGCTGAAGCCTGGGCCAAGCTCAAGGAAATTGCCTCCCGTGCAAAAACCACCGGATTGCCGGTTTCGGATTATATTCAGGCTATTCTGACCGATGTCGAGATGCCGGAAATGGACGGTTATGTATTAACCAAGCATATAAAAAATGATCCGCGTTTTGCCGGTATTCCCGTTATTATGCATTCTTCACTGTCTGCAGAGGCTAATATGTCTCTGGGCCGCGGCGTCGGTGCAGATGCCTATGTTGCCAAATTTGAACCCCGGGAATTATCCAACAAGCTGGTAGAAATTCTTAAGGGTAATGAAACGCCTGCACTGGGAAATTCCAGTTCCTGATATTGCAATCTAAACTTCAACCTAAATTAACCAGTTGAATAAAACCAGGCTTCCTTCTGCTCACTATTACAGGATAAGACAGGGCGGAAGCTTTACCTTTTTCCCGTAAAACGGTATGTTATTAAATCGTTAATCTTTATTACTATCCGGGTAAAAGGACTATTTTTGCTACGCATGCCTTTAAAAAAGCAGCCATGTTTCATTTCTTTGTCTGCATTTTTATTCTTAACCCTGTTGTGCTTATTTTACCCGGCTATACCAGCCTGGTCTGCCCCCCAGAAACAGACTTTTAATATTGGTATATTAACCCTGCATGCCACCCATCAGCATCAGTTAGAAGGTTCACCCTGGCAGCTGACCATTGCTCGCCTGAATCAACATCCAGAATACCATTTTGAGACAGTATTTCTCCCCCCAAATAAACTGGCCAATGCCCTGGAAAATGATGAACTGGATTTTGTTATCACTGATGCATTCAACTACCTGATTCTGGAAAAAAAACATGATGTACTACGCCTGCTGACCCGTACAGAAAAATTTGACGGCGAATACATCAGTTCTGAGGCTTTATCAATTTTTACTCTAAACAACAATGCCGAAGTCACCCGCATTTCCGATCTGCAGGGTAAACGCATAGCTCTGCTGGAAAACGAATATTCAACTTCTGAACTGTTCCTGGAAAAATTCCTCAATATTCATGATCTGAATATTGGAGAAAATGTGGATCTGCTGGTTCTTGAGCGTATCGACCTGGCCCTGTCCTGGCTGAAAGCAGGGAAAATCGATGCCCTGATCACCAAGTCCGGCCTGCTGGAAAAACAACTGGATAAAAATACCCTGGAAACCTTACGTCTGGTGCATCCCCGCAGAGGCTGGCATGCACCATTTCTGCACAGCTCGGTACTGGTTCCTGAATGGGCCTTTGCCCGGGCCTGGTTTATTAATGATGAAATTGTCAATCAGATCATTACCCTGTTGATTGGCCATAAAAAAAATGATCATGTTAACTATCTCTCTGAACAGTACCACTGGACTTTTGCCCAGAAATACCATGGTCTTGCTGATTTATTTGCCCTGTCCAGAGAAATGGAAACTGCCCAATCCCCTCCTCCTTCTTCCTTTTCAGTAAAATTACAGTACTGGCTCAGTTTTCTGATTATCTGTTTCCTGCTGGTTATACTGATCATGTACCTGCGTTCTTCCCGGGATTTAAATAATCGTCTTAAAAATTCCAAGGAATCTCTGGAGCTGGAGATAAAGGAACGTCAGCACGCTCAGGAACAGGCACTGACCCATCAGGCCGAACTGGCCCATGTTGCCCGCCTCAGTACCATGGGAGAAATGGCTTCCGGTCTGGCTCATGAACTGAATCAGCCGCTCTCAGCCATCCATACCTATGTTCAGGGCTGTATCCGTCTGCTTAAAATGGATAAGCATGATCCTGAAGCCATTATTAATGCCCTGCAGCTAACAGCCCAGCAGGCAGATCGGGCCGGTGGAATTATCCGCCGGCTACGCAGCTTTGTACGCAAAGGTGAATCACATAAAACCTACACGGATATTAACCATATTGTTAATGAAGTCACGGGGTTTCTGGAAAGCCAGTTACACAATAAACAGGTTAATCTGACCCTGGATCTGGAAGAAGATCTGCCTCCCGTACTGGCGGATATTATCCAGATTGAACAGGTTCTGATTAACCTGCTCAAAAACGGTATTGAAGCCATGTCTGGAAATGAACAGCCTGCTATTACCGTTGTCACCCGAAGAAAGGATAATAAACTTGTTGAATTGTGTGTTATTGACAGCGGTCACGGAATCAGTGAAGATAAGCTCAAGCGGATTTTTAACCCCTTCTTTACCACCAAAACCAGTGGTATGGGCATGGGGCTATCAATCAGCAGTTCTATTATCGAGGCTCATGATGGTAAATTATATGCCGAAAATAACCCCGTCAGTGGTGCCCGATTCTGTTTTACACTGCCTGTTACTGAAGAACCGGTCACGGAACAAGCTGTAACAAAAGAGTATTTAGGAAATAATAATAATGAGTGATGATGCTTTAGTCTTTATTGTGGATGACGACGAAGCGGTACGGCAATCAACCGCCTGGTTAATTGAATCCATTGGTTTAAAAGTTCAAACCTTTATTTCTGCCGATGAATTTCTGGAAAACTATAATAATGAGTCCGGCTGCATAGTTATGGACGTCAGGATGCCTGGCATGAGCGGCCTTGAAGCCCAGGAAGAGCTGAAAGAACGAGATATCAACCTGCCCCTGATTTTTATTACCGGCCACGGTGATGTCCCCATGGCAGTAAGAGCCTTAAAACGCGGTGCTTTTGATTTTATTGAAAAACCCTTTAATGATCAGTTACTCCTCGATGCAGTACAACGCGGACTGAAACAGAACAGTGAAGCACGAGAATCCCTGATACAGAACGAATCAATTGACCGGCGTATAGCCTCACTGACGCCCAGAGAACATGAGGTTATGTTAAGAGTAACCGAAGGCAAACCCAATAAGGTTATTGCCCATGAACTCAATGTCAGCATCAAGACAGTAGAAGTACATCGTGCCCGGATGATGGAAAAAATGGAAGCCAGTTCAGTGGCTGAACTGGTTAAAGTCACTATTCAGGCCAATAACCGTTAATTTACATTTATTATAAAAATTCCTGTAACATAGCCATTCCTCCCGGCTGTGTTTATGCGAAATAGTTCTCAATAACAAATGTTTGTATCTGGAACAAAACCAGTTCTAAAGCCATAATCCCTTGTTTCTACATGAAAGATTATTTCCTATCAGGGATATCCCCAAGTCTTACAGTAAACAACCCAATTATCCTTAACCAATTGTTCTTTTAAACTAGTCCTAAGGCGCAGTAATGGAACACCTGCGAAATTTACAGGGAAACTTGTTAGACTGGCTTAATATAGACTGTGCTTAAGGATTAGCCACAAAAATGCCTGTATGAGCCAGGTATTAAACAGGAAGCTCAATAATAATGAAAAATGGCTTAATAATCTCCATGGAAACGGAGAACAGAGCACGGCAGGACTTAATTACAAAGGAGAATCAGGGAAGAAAAACACAGGGATATCAAAAAAATAAATGAATATCTTTTTCCATGGAATGGAAATCTTTATTTGGTGGAGGTAAGCCAAATAATAACAATTATTATAAAAAATTAAAACGGGACATATTGGGCAGAACACTATTTCTGATCCAATATGTCTTTTTTTTCCACTTATAATTTTTAATCCAGAAAACAACATGTAGATGCATGCGCAAAAGCAAGATACTAAAATCATGCACAAAATAACTAAATATAAAAATGGGGGGAACATTATGAACAAACGTTGGAACAGCAGAAAGCCGGTACAACTGGACCTGGTGATCAACTATCCCGCGATTGGACTGCTCAGAGGTAAGGCAACCAATATCAGTCACGATGGTATGTTTATAGAAACGGCCGTGGCATCCCTGTCACATTATTCAGACATAGAAATCACCCTGAACCTGCCCTCTTTATCAGAAATTCCGATACAGATCCCGGCAATTGTCATTCACAACAGTGGTAAGGGTATTGGCATTATGTTCAGAAATTCTCCATCTGAACATAAAAATACTCTTGCTAACGGCATGGGGGTTATTCAGCAACTGCTCAACCAGCAGCAGGAAAATCCTCAGAAATGGGCCTGTTAAAACCCTGCTGCTTCACTGGCTGATAGCTTTTATCTGGAGCTGATGGCTTTTATCTGAAGCTGATGGCTCTTATCTGGAGCTGATGGCTCTTATCTGGAGCTGATGGCTCTCTATCCCCGGGTTAATGGCTCTTATCCAGTTCCAGCTGTTTTTTCTCATGAATCACTCTTAGCCGGGTACCGTGCTCCAGAGACAGTAGTATTTCCTGGGCCGGTATGTTCAATGGAAAATAGGTTCCGGATATTTTTGCAGCATTTATGCTGCAACCATCCAGAAGCGACCCTCTCAAATCAATGCCTCTTAAATCCGCCTGGCGGAAATAAGCCCCTCTGAAATCAAGCCCCACGGCATCAATACCTCTTAAATCCAGAGAACGGAAGTCACAGCCTTTTAAATTACAGTATTCACCAGAGTGTTTTTTAGCATTAAACTCCTCAATCTTTCCCTCTCTGAGAAGCTGATACATGGGATCATTAGAAATTGCAGGACTTTTTGTCATCGTTTTATTCCGTTATATTATTTGCAATATAGCCTTAAGCCAGTAATAGCCTAAAGCAAGCATAGCCTTAATTAGAAATTCTTTCCACCCGCACCAGTTTGTTATTATCATCATAAATCACCCTGAAACTGCCGTTAACACCGGACTGATCCACAAACTTCTGCAGAGTACCCGCCGGTAGTTGTACCACCCTGCCTTCCGCCGTAGTAACCAGAATGGAATTAACCATTCCCTGATAATACTGCAGATATTCCTGGGCACTTATGGCAACATGAAAACGTATTTCATTCATTTTTTAATTTTCTAACAATGCAACCTGATGACAAGTGTTAAATAAATGTCAAATTTTGAAATTAATTAAGATTTTTATTGTATTTTAATCTTTTTTGACTACAGTACACAGTATCTTTAAACATTGCTATTTTAGTATCTAACAATAACTGACAATAGCAGTTATTAATCAGGGAGTTTTAATATGAAAATGCAGGACATTCGTAAAATCGCCAAACAGAAAGGCATTCCATCCAGTAAGTACAATAAAGTCACTCTGGTAAGAAAAATTCAGACTACCGAGGGCAACTTTGACTGTTTTGCTTCTGCAGTTAATAGTTATTGTGATCAGCCTGACTGCATCTGGCAGGATGACTGTTTTAAACTGGCCAAAAAGGCCGTCAGTCACTAAGCTGTCCAGGCTCAGAACAATTCAAATTATTCAGGGTATCTGCTGCCATTTTTTCTCCAGCCGTTTCACCGAAACCGGCTGGCAGGTTTTAAGTTCCTGAGCGAACAGAGATATTCTCAACTCTTCAATTAACCAGCGAAATTCCGTTAATTCCGGCCAGGCAAAATAAATTTCAGCCGGACTGTTCTTATCGGTTTTTAGCTGTTCAATACGATTCTGATATTTTTCCCATAAAGGTGTGATCTGAGCCTGATTCAGGGCATCACGACGATAGTCATTGCGGGCTTTTTCCAGGCGTAGTTGCATACCCTTAAAATATCGGGGCAGCCGTTTAAGCCATTGTACAGGCGTCTGTGCCACAAAGCCGGGATAAACCAGCTGCTTTTGCTGGGCTTTAATATCGGTTATGGTTTTAACCAGATTAAACGGTATATTGCCCTTCAGGGTTTTGAACAGTTTCTGCGCCTCTTGCAGAATATTCAGCAATGCACCCATGAGTTCAGTACCTTTTTCATTCTCCAGCTCCGACTGCAGTATAGACAGCAAGTGTTCAAACTGCTGTCTGCTGCGGATCTGGTGCAGCTGTGTTACTGACTCAATATCCCCCTGCTGCAGAACCTTATGCAGCGCATTGACCAGCAGTGCCTGTATAATATCCTGTCTGAGTACCTGGCAGGAGCCAAAGGCCGTAAATAATAAACAGGCCTTATTAATGTCCGGCAACTGTTTCTGCAGCACCTTTAGCTGTGGCTGCAGGGCCAGAAACAGCAGTCTATAGACACCCTGAGCATGATTAATCCGGGCAGTTTCAGCCTGGTCAAACAATTTAATGGACACACTGTCCTGCTGATCCTGCAAAGCCGGATACAGTGTCATGAGCAGGCCGTGACGGTCAATCTCCATTTGCTCATCCAGACCATCAAAATCCCAGCCTTTAATCCCCTGACGCTCTATGGAGTCATCCACCACGGCATCCAGCTGCGCCATGGCCTGCCCGGACCACTGCTGTTTTAATTGCTGAAAGTCCCGGGATGAATCCAGCTCCCGGCCATTATTATCAATCAGCCTGAAATTCATTTTCAGATGTTCAGGTATTTTAGTATCAAAGTCGGCATGAATGGTTTTAGACATTTCATGGTCCAGCTGATTGGCCAGGGTATAAGACAGCCGGGATTTTAAAAATGCCACCAGCCTCGGCACCAGTTCACCTTCGCGGTAGGGTACCGCTTCCAGAAAGGCCGTCACAGTATCCGGTACCGGCACAAACTGTTTGCGGATCACCTTGGGCAGCGCCCGGATCAGCAGGGTAATTTTTTCCCGGATCAGCCCCGGTACCAGCCAGTCGAATACCGATTCATCCAGCTGGTTAATGACGGCCAGGGGCAGGATCACCGTCACACCGTCCAGGGCATGACCGGGCAGAAAGTGATATTCCAGCGGCAGCTGCAGATCTCCACTTTGAATATAAGGAGGATAGAGCTCATCTGAAATATGATCAGAATCTTTCTTTAACAGGTCTGCCTGCTGCAGAAACAGATAGTCAGGCTGCTCCTTTTCAACTTTCCGGCGCCATTGTTCAAAGGCCGAACGGGAATAAATATACTGTTTTTCCTTACCCCGCTGCTGCAGATCATGGCGGATGCGCTGCTGGTAAAACTCAAAAATCACCAGATCATCCACCAGCAGATCCTTACGTCTGGACTTATGCTCAAGATGTTCCAGTTGCCTGATTAAATCCAGATTATGCTGGATAAAAGGCGGGATTTTCCGGTTATGATCCCGGTATTCGCCAGTGACCAGCGCATCGCGGATAAAAATTTCCTGGGCGGCCTGCGGATCAACCGGGCCGTAATTGACTTTCTTTTTTGGGTTAATGATCAAACCATATAAACTGACTCTGGACCAGGCGGAGACCTGACCGCTTTTTGCTTCCCAGAATGGCTCAAAATAATGCTGCTTTAGCAGATGCCGGGCCTGCTGCTCCAGCCAGGCCGGTTCGATACCGGCCACAATGCGGGCATAAACGGCTGAGGTTTCCACAATTTCTGCGGCCATAATCCATTTGGGTTTGCGTTTATACAATTTTGAACCGGGGAAAATACCAAAACGCATATTCCTGGCGCCAAGATAATTATTTTTATCTTCCCTAAAGCCGATATTACCCAGAAAACCGGTCAGCAAGGCCTGATGGACAGCAGCATAATCCAGACGTTTATCATCATCTGCAAACAGCTCATTGTGTGCCACGTCAGGCAGTTGGTTAAAGCGAAACTTCAATTCCCTGGTCTGGGTATAAAGCTGCTGATACAGTTCCCGCCATTCCCGCATACGCATAAAGGATAAAAAGTGGTTCTGACAGTATTTGCGCAGTTTATTTTGCGACAGATGCCGCCGCTGTGCTTCATAACGAAACCATAAATTCAGATAAGTGATAAAATCCGATTGTTTACTGGCATATTCATTATGTTTTTCATCGGCCGCCTGCTGTTTGTCTGCGGGGCGTTCACGGGGGTCCTGACAACTCAGTGCTGAAGCAATAATTAACACTTCGGACAATACCCCCTGTTTTTCTGCAGCTATAATCACCCGCCCTATCCTGGGATCCACCGACAGACGGGACAGGGAACGGCCAATGGCCGTCAGGCGGCGCTGCGGGGTAATCGCCCCTAACTGCTCCAGCAGTAAAAAACCATCATTGATCTGTTTGGCCGAAGGTTTTTCCAGAAACGGAAAGGCCTGGATGTCCCCAAGGTGCAGCGACAGCATCTGCAGAATCACCTGAGCCAGATTGGTTCTGAGCAATTCCGGTTCGGTAAAGGCCGGCCGCTGATTATGATCGGCTTCACTGTACAGACGAATTGCCACCCCGTCACTGACCCGCCCGCAACGGCCGCTGCGCTGACGGGCTGATGCCTGGGATATTTTTTCAATGGGCAGACGCTGGATTTTGTGGCGGACACTATAGCGGCTGATACGGGCATAACCGGTATCTATCACATAACGGATACCCGGTACCGTCAAGGAGGTTTCTGCTACATTGGTGGCCAGAATAATGCGCTGTTTTGCATGGGGCGCAAAAATCCGGCTCTGTTCCGCCGGTGACAGACGGGCGTACAAGGGCAGGATTTCCGTGCGCTGCTCATGGTGGTAAACAGGATGTTTGCGCAGAGCTTCCGTGGTTTCACGGATGTCCTTTTCACCGGACAGAAACACCAGAATATCACCATCCTGTTCCTGACTCAGTTCATCCACCGCTGCCACAATACCATCCGTCAAATCCTGTGCATCCTGCAGAGGCCGGTAACGGATTTCAACCGGCCAGGTACGCCCGGATACTTCAATCACCGGTGCCTGATTAAAAAATTCAGAAAAGCGCCCGGTATCAATGGTGGCTGAGGTAATAATAAGCCTCAGATCAGGACGGCGGGGCAGGATCTGCTTAATATAGCCCAGCAGAAAATCAATATTGAGACTGCGCTCATGGGCTTCATCAATAATAATGGTATCGTATTGATTTAAAAACCGATCGGTCTGGGTCTCCGCCAGCAGAATACCGTCAGTCATCAGTTTAATCAGAGTATCAGGATGACTGTGGTCACTGAAACGCACTTTAAACCCCACCTTATCGCCCAGCGGTGTATGCAGTTCTTCTGCGATGCGGGCCGCCACACTACGTGCCGCCAGCCGTCGGGGCTGGGTATGCGCAATCTGGCCATAGATCCCCCGCCCGGCCAGCAGGGCAATTTTAGGCAGCTGCGTGGTTTTTCCTGAACCGGTTTCACCGGCCACTACAATAACCTGGTGCTGTTCCAGTAATTGTTTAATCTGCTGTGCTTTTTG
Source organism: Gammaproteobacteria bacterium (assembly GCA_027012135.1). Taxonomy (GTDB): domain Bacteria; phylum Pseudomonadota; class Gammaproteobacteria; order GRL18; family GRL18; genus JANELJ01. The sequence continues at coordinate 29,029 of JALUZF010000044.1, read as the reverse complement.
AGTAACCGGCAGTTCTGACGGAAAATCAACTTTAGGAACCCCCTGCCGGCGTTGTTCAACCCTGGCAATAGATTGCTCAATACGTTGTTCGCAAAGCTCGAACTTTTGCTGCAGTTGTTTAAGCGGTTTATTGTTATTATCTGCGCCTTTTTTTCTGCTTTTCTGTCTGAAATCGTTAAAGGACAGTTTTTTCAGTTGCTGCTTTAATTGCGCAAGCTGTTTATTAAGAGGATAGCGATCGTATAGATAGCACTGCCCTAACAGCCCTGATAAACGTGCATAATATTTCTGATATGTGATGGACTGTGGCATAAATTTTTGTAAAGAAAACAGATTCTTACCAAGAGCGAGGATAAAAGGCAGTCGCTGCTGGTCTGAGTAAAATACAATTATACCCGAACTGGTTCAAAAAATTACGACTTCTTTCTAGGCATTTAGAAGCTTTCTGCTAGAATTATTAGAGCCTGAACAATAAAACGAACTCTGGAGTAATGTGAATGGCTGCTGCGCCTAATCTTGATGTCAATGTCATAAAGAAATTCCATCCCCTGGACTCTTTAAGTATTGATAAAGTTAAAGAAGTTATTGAAAAGTCGGCTGTGCAGAAAATACCTGCCGGACGGGTGCTTTTTAAACGAGGTGATCGCGACAAGTGGACTGTTTACCTGCTGACAGGCAAGATCGAACTTAAAAAGGCCGATGGCAAACGGCAGATTATTGAAGCCGGCAGCGATGCTGCCCGTTCCCCCATTGCTGACAAAATTCCCCGCCCTGCTTCTGCCAAGGCCAAAACTGATATCAGTATTCTGCTCATTGACAAGGATCTGCTGGATATCCTGATGAACTGGAATGCGCCCTCCAGCATTGAAGTCAATGAACTTGATGATGAAGACTGGATGACCCGTTTTCTGCAGTCCAATGCTTTTTTACAATTACCCGCAGCCAATATTCAGGCCCTGATGATGCGCCTGCAGGAAACCCCCCTGGCCAGGGGAGAAACCATTATCCGGGAAAATGACGCCAATGATGACAAGTTTTATATTATCCAGCAGGGCCGCTGTGTTGTCACCAAAACCAGTCCGACTTCAGGAGAACAGGTGCCTCTGGCTGAATTACGCCTGGGCGACGGCTTTGGCGAAGAAGCCTTAATTACCGGCGGCATTCGCAGTGCCAGTGTCACCATGAAAACTGACGGGGTGATCCTGTCACTGGACAAAAAAGACTTTATTGAGCTGCTGGTGGAACCACTGATCCACCGCATTAAACCTGAAGAAGTAAAAACGCTCAAAGAAGATCAATACCAGCTTATCGATGTCCGAAATGAAGATGAACATCAGGCTAATGGCCTGGATAACAGTATTAATATCCCTATTAACCTGATCCGTACCCAGCTGGATCAACTATCTCCGGAAAAACATTATATAGCCTATTCCGGACATGAAAGCCGCAGCAGTGCGGCAGCCTTTCTGTTTATTCAGCAGGGCTACAACTGTTCCATTATTGAGAATGGTATTGGCGAAGCTGATATTACCCGTCCTGCTGTCACTGAAGAAAAATCCCCTGAAGCGCCCACACCAGCCAGTTCGGCTGAAACAGCTGAAACAGAAGCACCCGTTGCTGCAAAGGAAGCCGTTAAGACAGCAGAAGCGGTAAAAGCGGAAAACATTACTTCACCGGAAATTGAAGCAGCCCGTAAAGTGGCAGAAGATCAGTCCAGACAGCTATCTCAGGCTGAACAGGCCCGCAAGGAAGCCGAACTCATGGCCGCCGATCTGCGCAGCGAAGCTCAGCTGGCTCTGCAAAAAGCGGAAGAAGAAGCCCGCCGTGCCCAACAGGCTGAACTGGCTCTGAAGGCCGCACAATTAAAAGCCGTGCAGCTGGAGTCCCAGACCCTGGAACAGGGACAGACATCGGCTGAACTGGAAAAAATTAAACAGCAGGTCGATGAAGAAACCCGTCTAAAAGCCGAAGCTGAAGCAGCCCGCCTGAAAGCGGAGGAAAATGCTGAAAAATTACGCCTGGAAGCTGAAACAGCCCGTAAGCAGGCAGAAGAAGAAGCCCAGCGGGCTGCTGCCGCCGAAACCGCCCGTAAGGAAGCCACCGAACAGGCCAAAAAGCTGCATAAGGAAGCCCTGGAAAAGAAATCAAGAGAAATTAATGAAGCCCTGGAAAAAGCCAAGGCCGAAGCTGAACGGGCTGAAAATGCCGAACAGGAAGCCAGGCGTCTGCGCGAAGAGTCTGAACAGGCACATCAGAAAGCAGAAGAGGAAGCCCGCAGAGCAGAAGCCGCTGAGCAGGCTCGTATTGAAGCAGAAGAAGCCATTCGCCAGGCCAGCCAGGAGCAGCTTAGTGAAAAAGAAGCCGCTCTGGAAGAAGCACGCAAACAGTCTCAGGAAGAAGCCCAGCGGGCAGAGGCAGCCATCGAAGAAGCCCGGCGCCTGCGTGAAGAAGCAGAAAAGGCTCTGGAACAGTCCGAGTCACAGGCCAAACTGTCCTCCCAGGCAGAAGAAGAACTGATCCGGGCAAAGGAAGAAATTGAACGCCTGAGAAAAGATGCTGATGCCCGCCAGCAGGCAGAAATTCATGAAGCTCGTATTAAAGCTCAGGAAGAAAAAGAACGGGCCGAAAAAATTGATGCCGACCGTAAGGCCGCTCTGGATGAAGTTGAGCGCCTGAAACAGGAAATGGAACTGGCCAAGGAGGAAATGGCCAGAGAACTGGAAAAACAGCAGCAGGAACAACTTAAGCTGCAGGAAAAGCAGTTAGGCCACCTGCAGACCAGCGAAGAAGAAATTGAACAGCTAAAACAGGAAATGGAAGCCGCCCAGACCGCTCTGGCTGAAGAATTCTCCCGCCTTAGTATGGAGCAGGAACTGGCTCTACAGGAAAAAATCAATAAAGCCCAGGAAGAAGCCGACCGACGTGAACAGGAGCGTCAGAATGTAGAACAGGCCCGTCTGGAAGCTCAGCAGGAAATTCAGCGTCTGAGTGAACAGATGAAAGAAGAAAAGCGGGCTCGGGAAGAACAGGAACGCTTACGCTCTGCAGAACTGGCCGAAGCCCAGGAACGTATTGAAAGTGCCAATAAACGCGCCCAGGCGGCTGAACAGGCCCGCAGGGAATTTGAGGAAGAACTGGAGCAGGTTCGGGCCGAAACCGAACAGGCTCGCGCTGAAATGGAGCAAATGCGTGAGGATATGGCCCGGGAAGTTGAAACCGAGCGCAGGGAGCTTGAAGCCCAGCTTGCCAGACAGCGTCAGCAGATGGAAGAAGAAAAACTGTTGCTGGCTGAAGAAGCCCAGAAGCTGGAACAGGAAGCACTTAATTACCAGCAGGAAATCCTGGCCTTCAAGGCAGAAGTCGAAACAGCCAAACAGCAGGCTCTGGCAGAAGCCGAACAACTTCGCCAGCAGAAAGAGCAGCTTGAACAGCAGGCTCATGAAGAAGCCCTGCAGCTTAAGGAACAACTGGAACAGACCCGCCTGGAAGCACAGAAGAAATCCGAACAGCTGAAACAGGAAAAGGAAGACATGGAGCAGCAGGTACTTAAGGAAGCTGAAGAACTAAAGCAGCAGCTGGAAGCAACCAAACAGGAGGCTCAGAAAGAAGCAGAACGTCTCAAACGGCAGAAAGAAGAAATGGAACAGCAGGCTCAGCAGGAAGCCCAGGAACTCAAGGAACAGCTTGAGCGTATTGAGCAGGCCAAACAGGAAGCCCAGACAGAAGCACAACGCCTGAAACAGCAGAAAGAAGAAATGGAACAGCAGGCCCGGGCAGAAGCCCTGGAGCTAAAAGAACAGCTGGAACAGATTGAAATCAATAAAAAACTGCAGGAACAGTCCATTGCCCTGCAACGTGATGAACTGAAACGTCTCCAGCAGGAGGCCGAACAGGCCCGCAGCCAGCTGGAAGCCGAATCTCAACGCAGCCGTGAAATTGAACGCCAGAATGCCCTGTTAAGAGCAAGGGAAGAAGCACGCAAACAGGCTATTGAAGAAGCCAAACGCCGCCGTGAAGACATTATGGCCAAAGCTCAGAGTACCACGGCCGTTCCACCGGTACTGCATCCTGAGGATTCACAACAGGTGGTTAACGGAGCACCTGTCGGCACCAGCCCTTCAGACAGCTCTATCCATGATGAACTGAAAGCCGCTTATGACTCCATCAAGAAAGAAACATAATGGCTACTGAACCGGCTCAGCACTGTTAAATGATGTGCTTTTTATTAAAATTTATATTGCTGTTCGCTACCTGATGTCCGCTGCTGAAGCTTATTTTATTCCGGCTCATGATATTGAAGTGACCACGGCAATAAAACGCAGCCGTTTTATTGCCCATATTACTCACTGCCCGGATCCACAACAGGCTATGGCCATTATTGAACAGGATAAACAGCGTTACCCTGATGCCCGGCATCATTGCTGGGCCTATATTGCCTGCCCGCCTGATTCTGCTTCAGCAGTGCGTTTTTCTGATGCCGGAGAACCTTCGGGGACTGCAGGCAAACCTATTTTAAATGTTCTGCAGCACAGTGGATACGGGGAAATTATCTGCGTGGTCAGCCGCTATTTCGGCGGTATCAAACTTGGTGCCGGCGGTCTGGTTCGCGCCTACAGCAATAGTACCCAGGCAGCCATTGAACAATTAGCCGTTAAGGAAATTATACGGAGAACAGCTGTCACCATTCGTTTCCCTTACTGCTATGAATCCGCTATCCGACACTTTCTTGACACCCATGATGTGCCGCTAACTGATGTAGAATATCAGGAGCAGGTTGTTTTTACTCTGGAGCCAGAACAGGACAGCATGGCAGAAACCAGCCAGCAGCTGCAAAATATCTGTAAGGGTGAACTAAATATGGGAACCTTAACCGGATAGCTTTTATTTTTTGTATCTATTATCAGCGTTATCTAATCATGACTGGCTGTAGATACTATCTTTACGGGGTTTATTTTCCTTTATGTCTGTTACTGATAATCAAAACTTACACCACACTCAAAACAGTCTGGATAATTTTTTTAAGCGCTTTATCAATACCGTTGAAGCCCGGACCGGCGACCTACCGGTGACTGAATACGATGCACAGTGGCTGTCATCCTGCCAGCAGGGTAAGCCGTTTATGTCAGAACAGATGCAGCATTCCATTCACTGGCAGCCCTTTCTGCGCCCTGACAGCCCGGACAAAAACGACCTGGCAGGCCTGGAAAAAGCACTGGAAATCCGGCTGCATCCGGATATCCGGGTATTTTTCAGCCGTTACTGGTCTGATCACGTGGATGCCGTTTTTCAGCAGGGCAATTTAAGTCTGATGTTTGTCTGGAATGAGGATGATATGCAGCGTTTAATTGAAAATCAGCTGGGTCATGCCCTGAACAGGATCCGTAATAAACAGGAACTCACTTTTTTTATTGCCTGTACTGATTCTGATTATATTATCAGTATTACCAATGAGTCCGGCCAGGTAGTACTGGAACGCCCCGGCTACGGGCTTGAAAAAGTACTGGCCGTAAGCCTGACTGACTTTCTGGATGAGCTGGAATACGGTAAGCTGGAAGCGAAATAACAATGCTGAAACAATTTTTTGACAAACTGACTCATAAGCCTGATCCGGTACGCATGTATTCTGCCGGTATCAGTGATGTGGGCCGGCGCCGTAAACTCAATGAAGATAATTTTCTGATTGATGAAAAGCTGGGGCTGTTTATTGTCGCTGACGGCATGGGTGGGCATGATGCCGGAGAAGTGGCCAGTAAACTGGCTATTGAAACCATATTTAATCATATTAAAAAAATGCTTAATGAACAGCAGGAAGCCGGCCCAACCCGTTTCAGTTCCGTACTTCAGGATGCCATAGAGGAAGCCAATAACCAGGCTCACTGCTATAATATCGCCAAAGGTCTGACAGAAGGCCGGGGCATGGGCACCACAGTCACCGGTTTCTGGATTGATGCCTATCACAAAAAAGCCAAAAAACAGTTACATGCGTTTAATGTCGGAGACAGCCGCACCTACCGTTTTGCAGACAATACCCTGCAGCAGCTCAGTACCGATCACAGCCATTATCAGCTCTGGCTGGATACCGGCCGTGAAGGCACGGCTCCTAAACATAATATTATCTACAAGGCCATTGGCCCCTGGCAGCGTATTGTCGCAGAACAGCAGACCATTAAACTGCACAAGCGTGAACTATTTTTACTGTGCTCTGACGGTTTGTGTGATATGCTCAGCCATGCTGAAATAGAAGCCATTTTGAAAGAAAATAAAAGCCGTCCATTAAACACCGCTGCACAGGCATTGATTGATGCTGCTAATGAAGCCGGCGGTAAAGATAATGTCACGGTTGTTCTGGTTAAGCCGGAAATTTAACAGGTCTGAAACATAACCCGTTATCCCGCTTAACTGCAGATGCAACATGACTGGAGAATTTGTATGTTGCGTAAAATCCTGTTACCCACAATTTTTGCCCTGCTGAGCTGGGGATTCTGGATCAGTCCGGATTTTAAAGTTATTTCTGCCGGAGTTTCCATTTTCCTGTTTGGAATGCTGTCTCTGGAAGATGGTTTCCGGACTTTTACCGGCGGTATCCTGGAAAAAATCCTGCGTAAAAGCACCAATCGAATGTGGAAGAGCCTGACTTTTGGTTTTACCACCTGTACCCTGATGCAGTCCAGTTCCCTGGTGTCTGTTATCACCATTTCTTTTTTAAGTGCCAACTTAATCGGCCTGGTTGAAGGTCTGGGCATTGTTTTCGGTGCCAATGTCGGAACTACAACCGGTGCCTGGCTAATTGCCGGTTTTGGGCTGAAAGTAAAGATTTCCGCTTATGCCATGCCCATGCTGGTTTTTGGTATTCTGCTGATTTTCCAGAAATCCAGGTCTCTGAAAGGCCTGGGTTATATTCTGGCCGGACTGGGCTTTCTTTTTCTGGGTATTCACTATATGAAAGAAGGTTTTGAAACCTTTCAGCACCAGATAAACTTAACCGATTACGCTATGGATGGTTTTAGCGGCATCCTGGTGTTTACTCTGATCGGCATACTGGCCACTATTATTATGCAGTCCAGCCACGCCACACTGGTACTGGTCATTACGGCACTTTCGGTACATCAAATCACCTATGAAAATGCTCTGGCTCTGACCATTGGCGCCAATGTGGGCACTACAATTACCGCCGTAATCGGTTCCCTGACTGCCAATGTCAATGGTCGTAGGCTGGCACTCTCCGATGTTCTGTTTAAGGTAAGTGCCGGTATTGTTTTTATCCTCTTTCTGCATAGCATTATGGATCTGGTTACTTTTATCAGTGCGGCTTTGGGCATTGCGGATGATAATTACACTCTAAAACTGGCCGTTTTTCACACCCTGTTTAATATTGCCGGCGTTATTATTATGGTACCTCTGGTTAAACCACTGGTACGACTGGTTTCAGCCCTGCTTCCCAAACGCGACCGTCCCAGAGAGCGGCCGCTGTTTTTAAACGAATCCGCCTACGAATTCCCCGATACAGCAGTAGAATCCGTACGTAATGAAACCCTGCATATCTGGGATATTACTATTGACCTGTTGTCCGGTGTTTTCGGTTTTAAGCGTTCCGACGTGCTCTCTGAGAAAGACCTGTACCAGGTTGCCCAGTCTCAGCAACGCCTGGCTCAATATGATATTGACTCGGTATATGAACAGAAAATTAAGGTGCTTTATAGTGAAATTGTCGCTTTTATCAGTAAAGCCGGCTTTTCCTGGGAAATGGAGCAGTCCGGACAGATTCACTGGCTGCGTAAGGCTAATCAGAATATTGTCGATGCCGTTAAAGATACCAAGCACTTACAGAAAAACCTGGTTATCTATGCCAATTCATCCAATCCGCATATGCGGGAAGCTTATACCAAAATCAGAGTGGAACTGGCCCTGCTGATCCGTAAGCTGGAAGCCATCCGTCTGGAAACAGAAGATGAAGACTGTATATTTTCGCTGGATCACCTCAGACTGCTGCTGGATGAGCACATCACCGATATGAACAAATGGCTGGCCAACGCCATCCGCAATAATCTAATTACCCCGGAGATGGCCACGTCGCTTATGAATGACGTATCCTATGCCACAGATGTTTACAGAAACCTGTTGCAAATGAGTGAAATCCTGTTTGTAAAACAAAACCTGAATATGAGCGAAGCTACCCGAGCCGTATTGCTTGATGATGATGAACTGGATGAAATTAACAAACAACTGAATAATACTTAATCAGGGGATAAATACCATGAGTCAGAATAAACTTCTCAAAAAACTGTCAAAATTGCTGGGTCTGGACAAGAAGGAACGTAAAAAAAGGGTAATGGAATTACAGGAACTTCTCAAGGCATTAAAACTTAAAGAGAAAAAATTAATAGCCAAATGCCAGAACCAGATGCCAGGCAGCAAGAAAAAAATGCTTGAAAGAGAAATTGCCGTCATTCATGCAAAACGTAAAAAAGGCCTTAAAGCCATAAAAAAACTGAATACTGATGAATGAATTTTATTCGTTTAAACTGCAGCAAAAAAACCAACAGAAAAATTTAATGAATATTTTAGTTTAAATATTCATTAAATTCTTCAAGCGCAATGGATATGGGAATGGCAAAAGCAATACCTTCCAGATCCATTCGTTTTAGGGACACCACACCAAAAACCCGGCCCTCTTCATTAACCAGCGGTCCACCACTATTACCCGGATTAACCGATGCATCGGTCTGGATCATACGTTTTGAATCTGATCCTTCAATTCTGGAAAAAACTCCCGAGCTGATGGTATGTCCAAAACCTGATGGATTGCCAATAGCATAAATTTTATCACCGTAATCCAGTGAGTTTTCATCACCAGCCTGAAGATAATTACAATTATCATGGTCAATTTTCATTAAAGCCAGATCATAATCTTCACTTAACCTGATCAGTTCAGCAGTATATTTTTTGTCATTACTCAAACTGACTTCAAATTCCAGGTTATTATTTAATTCATAAATTTTGTCTTCAGTCTCAGATAACACCTCGGCCAGTTCTTCATAAGCCTGGGTTTCCTTACTGACAAATTCTTCCCTGGCTTGTTCAGAACAGTCGCTGCACTGTTCCATAAAAGCCTGCTGTTTATCCGCAATAATATCACCCAGTTCTCTTAAGGATTCTGTTGCTGAATCCAGTTCCTCATTGACATACCCCAGTGTTTTTTCATTAAACTGAACCACATGCTTATTAGTCAGAATATAACAGTTACTGGTGATAAAAAATCCGGCACCTTTGCCTAAATCGGATTTAATAGATACAGTGGCATCTCTGGCAGCAACAATTCTGTTATTTTGTTGTTTATCATCCGGCTCATTAGACTTTGTATCCTGGATGGATTTTTCAGCACCCTGTTCTGGTATTTTCTGCTGTTTTAAAACGGTTGTTTTGGATAATTGCACTATACCAATCTGTGACAGCAAAAGTATTCCAACAATTAAAACCAGTAAAACTATAATAATGTTTTTCATGTAAAATCCAGAATTTTAAAATAATTAAAGGCACTTGAGCGCCCCCGGAAATACTACCCTTACAGACTGATACGGGAATTCATGCAAAATAGTGTGCATCCATTTATTGATGCACACTTGCGGCACAGGGATGTGCCGCTCATTTTTGACGACACTAAGTCGTTGAAAATGGAGCAAAAGAAAAATCACACTTTTTCTTTTGCGTTCCGGAAATTGGCAGGAAGGCAATTACCGGATGGACACTAAATAGATACCAGCTTTTTTAATTATAGAAAAGATACTGTTTTTTTACCAATGGGCCGGCACAATCAGTCACAATCTACCGCTTCTGCCGCATGGATCAACAATTCTGCACCCTGTCCTTTTTTCCAGGCATTTTCACTTAAAATACGCCGAAAAGTCCGGGCTCCGGGACAGGAATGCATCAGCCCTAAAGTGTGTCTGGTCATCTGTATCAGGGGAACACCCTGCTGCATCTGGGTTTCAATATAATCCGCATAGGCCTGTATCACCTGCTTACGGCTTAATGGCACTTCTGCTGCACCATAAAAAAGTCTGTCCACTTCAGACATTAGATAGGTGTTATGATAAGCCTCCCGGCCGATCATCACCCCGTCAACCTGTTCAAGATGCCTCTGCATATCCGTCAGCGTTTTAATACCCCCGTTAATAGTAATATGCAGTTCGGGGAAGTCCTGCTTAAGCTGATAAACATAGTCGTAACGAAGCGGTGGAATAGTCCGGTTATCTTTGGGACTCAAGCCTTCCAGCCAGGCCTTACGGGCATGGATGGTAAAATAACGGCAGCCGGTCTCACTGACAGCCTCCACCAGATGCTGCAACTGCTCATAATGATCTTCGTGATCAATACCAATACGGGTTTTCACAGAAACCGGTATATCCACACTCTCTACCATAGCAGCAATACATTCAGCCACCAGTTCCGGTTTAGCCATCAGACAGGCACCGAACATACCAGACTGAACCCGGTCACTGGGGCAGCCCACATTCAGATTAACTTCATCATAGCCCTGTTCCTGAGCCAGCACACAGCAGCGTGCCAGTTCTTCAGGATTACTGCCGCCCAGTTGCAGGGACAGGGGCTTTTCCTCAACACTGAAGCCCATAAAACGGGGCTGGTTATTCCCGTATAAAATAGCTCCGGTAGTCACCATTTCGGTATATAACCACATATGACGTGAGACCAGGCGCAGCAGGTAGCGAAAATGCCGATCGGTCCAGTCCAGCATGGGGGCCAGGCTGACTTTACGTGGGTCAGCTGTTCTTACATTGATTATATTGGGCGTTGAATCTGGCTTTTGTTGTATTAAGGACATTAAATTCCTTTCCTTCCTGAAAATAATCGCCATATAATACTATACTTACAGCAAGAACCTGAATTTCACCTTAACAGAACAGAGCAGATGACCACACATCCAGCCGCAAACAGACATAAGCCATTAAATATAAAACACTGCATTAGCCTGGGGCTGCTACTGCTATTGTCTATCCTGAGCATAAGTCCACTGCATGCCGATACCGAAAAAAAACCGGCTATTGATATTTCAGATCGTTATCAAAAACAGCGCACCCTTTTTCTAAAAGCCGAAAGCGCGCTGAAAAAAGGTCAGTACTCAAAATACTACAAATATTACCGCCAACTCAAAGGTTATCCCCTGCAGCCTTACCTGCGCTACAGGGAATACCGCAAAAAACTATCCAGTCTGACTGAATCCGATGTACTGGCCTTTTTTGAGCAATATAAAGATACGCCCTATACTGACTGGCTGCGGGTTAACTGGCTGGATAAAAAAGCCAAAAACAAACAATGGCAGCAATATATTAATGCCTATACCCCCCAGAAGTCTGTGGAACGCCAGTGCCATTATATCAATGCTCTAATCCAGACCGGCAATAAGGAAAAGGCATTTACCAGAGTCCCTGATCTGTGGCTCAGCGGTGAGTCCCGACCACGCAGCTGTGATCCGGTTTTCAAAGCCTGGAAACAGGCCGGTATGCTGTCTGATGATATGATTATAGAGCGTATTAAACTGGCCATGAAAAAGGGGCGTACCAGCCTGGCCAAATACCTGGCACGTTCGCTCAACAAGGAAGAGCAAAAGTGGGTGCAGGAGTGGATTAAAATCTACCACAAGCCGGCCCTGGTATTAAAAAGTAAACGCCTGCAGCAGGATCACGCATTTAAACAGGATATTCTGGTTCATGCCGTGGAAAGAATGGCACGGCGTCAACCGGAAGCGGCCATAAAGCTGTTAAAATCATTACAGCAGAATAATACCTTTACTGAAGCTGAACAGACCCAAATGTATCGTGCCATAGGTATGAAACTGGCCTATCGTCATAGCAAAGGCGCCTGGCAATGGCTGGATAAAATCACCGATCAGTACAGCGATGAAACCGTGCGTGAGTGGCGGGTACGCAGTGCCATTCGCGCAGGCAACTGGGATGCTATTGCCAGTGCCATCAACCGTCTGCCGGAAGAAGAGCAGAAAAACCTGCGCTGGCAGTACTGGCTGGCTTCTGCTAAAGAACATCAGGGCAATACGGAACAGGCAGAAAAAGACTATTCTTCCATGGCCAGTCAACGCAGTTATTACAGTTTTCTGGCGGCCGATAAAATGGACATGCCTTATGAGTTTCGCAACAGCCCGTTACAGCCCGGCCAGAAAGAACTTCAGGCCATTGCTGAAAACCCCGGTTTATTACGAGCCCGGGAGTTCTACTTCCTGGGTCGGGATCTGCAGGCACGCCGGGAATGGTATTTTACCACTCGCAAACGCATGGACAATCACCAACGGGCCATTGCCGCCAAGGTAGCCCAGCTCTGGGGCTGGCATAACCGGGCCATTATCACCATGGCTCATACCGATCAGAGAGATGATATTGAATTACGTTTTCCGGTACTGCAAAAAGATCGGATCATAAAACATTCTAAAGAACAGGCCATTAAACCGGCCTATACTATGGCCGTGATCCGCCGTGAAAGCGCTTTTGCCACCGATGCCCGTTCCCGGGTTGGTGCTCTGGGCCTGATGCAGATTATGCCAGCCACCGGCAAGGTTATTGCACAAAAACTGAAGGTAAAATTTAACAGTAAGAACCAGTTATTAAACCCGGACACCAATGTGGCATTCGGCACCAAGTATCTGAATATGATGCTGCAGAAGTTCTATAAACAGCCTGCCCTGGCCAGCGCTGCCTATAATGCCGGCGGACACCGGGTTAAGGCCTGGCTGCCCGATAATAAAGAAATGCAGGCCGACCGCTGGATAGAAACCATCCCCTTTAAGGAAACCCGCGAATACGTCAGCAGCATCCTGGCCTATACCGCCATTTATGAACACCGCATGGGTCTGCCACAAACCCGTCTTGAACAGGTGATGCAGAACGTCCCCAGTAAAAAATCAGGAAAATAAGTCATACATGAAGCAATATCTTGAACTCTGCCAGAGAATCGTGGATAAAGGCGTCTGGGTTGATAATAAACGCACTGGCAAACGCTGTTTAACCGTTATTAATGCAGACCTGACTTATAACATAGCAAACAATGAGTTCCCGCTGATCACTACCCGTAAAAGTTTCTGGAAATCCGCCATTGCTGAAATTCTCGGTTATATCCGGGGCTATGACAATGCCGCCGACTTTCGCAGAATCGGCACTAAAACCTGGGATGCCAATGCCAATAAAAACCCGGACTGGCTGGCCAATCCTCATCGCAAGGGTACCGATGACTGCGGCCTGATTTACGGCGCTATCGGCCGTAATTTTCCCAAACCCGACGGCGGTTCTGTGGATCTGCTGCGCCAGATTGTGGATGATCTCTCTCAGGGCATTGATAATCGTGGTGAAATTTATACCTTTTACCACCCCGGCGCCTTTCACCTGGGCTGCTTACGTCCCTGCATGTACAGCCATCATTTTTCCCTGTTAGGCGATACACTTTACCTGAACAGCACCCAGCGTTCCTGTGACGTCCCCCTGGGGCTGAATTTTAATATGGTACAGGTTTATGTTCTGCTGGCCCTGATGGCCCAGATCACCGGTCATAAAGCAGGCCAGGCCTACCATAAAATCGTCAATGCCCATATTTATGAAGACCAGCTGGATTTAATGCGTGACGTACAGCTGAAACGTCCCCCCTATCCCCCGCCGCAACTTAAAATAAACCCGGATATTAAATCTCTGGAAGATCTGGAAACCTGGGTCAGCCTGGATGATTTTGCAGTGGAAGGCTATCAGCATCACGAGCCCATCCGCTATCCGTTTTCTGTCTAATGCTCTGATTACTAGTGAGTAAGAGCGGGCATACCAGCCTATAATCCCATGAACATCAATATATTTCACCCACTGAGGTACCCGCCAGACGATCATAATACCTGGCCCGGTAAAGCAGGCGTTTTTGCTGGTCATTATCCTCAAAGGCACTGCGGTCATGCAGGACATTATTGCTGATGAGGCCCATGCCCGATTCCAGTTTGCCCTGGTAGATATAGGGTGAATCGCTTTCCAGTAATTGTTCAAGGTAGTTTACGGCTTCCTGTGTCAGGGGATCCTCCTTCCACACCACATTACGGGTACGGATGGTATAGCGCATATGCAGATCGCTGGTGTCAGGCCGTACTGAAAATACCGGTCCGGTTTCTGCCTTACGGGCAATATTGCCGTCCCTGTCCATCCGTGCCGGTATGGTCATTACATCATCAGCCATTAAGGCCTGGATATAATCCGGATTGCTGTCACGCAGTTCAATATAAGCCACTTCATGATCCATCAGACGGTTTTCCCCTCCTGTGGGCGCAGGTACAACGCAATGCAGGTTCAGGGCATGGATCTGTTTGTCGGCAGTATTATAATAGCCGTCCGTATGCCAGTTAATGGCCTGGTTGCTATACGGGATATAGTTTTGCCGTGTCCCTTCATCCACCACGGTTAAAGAAGTCAGACCCGACTCATCGGCCAGCCAGTTATGATCCAGACGGCTGACCTTAAAGATCCGCCCCAGGGCCAGGGGAATTTCCTGATCCGGATCATCTCCGGTCTGTCCGGCATAAATAACCATATTAGTCTGCCGGCAGACCTCAAGCAGCTTCCGATGCTCAGTTTCGGTCAGTTTACGCGGATCCTTAATTTCCACCACCAGATCACCCAGCATAGTGGGATAGTGATGCATTTTTTTCTCGCGCCATTGTAAATATTCGTTTTCATTTTCAAGCAGAAAGGGGCTGGTAATGGTCATTGGTTGATTTCCTGACTATGGGATATGACAGGCTATTACATGATAATCAGGCTGGAATTGAATTGATATTGATCAGAATGGATTAAAAAACTTTACTTAAAATTTGTTCGATTTTTTCTTTTTTTAGCGGCTTGGTAACAAATCCGTTCATGTGTGCGGCACGACATAACATACGGATCTTTTCAGATTCAGTGCCGGTCAGAGCAAAGATGGGGGCATAGGAGAGCTGTTTTTCACGAATCATAGTAGCGGCAGCCAGACCGCCGACTTCCGGCATTTCCAGATCCATAAAAATCAGCTGGTAAGTATTTTTTTCGCAGCATGCTATAGCCTGTTTACCATTTTCAGCGGTATCCACCTCCAGCCCAAAATTACTGAGCAACTTCCTGCCCATCATTAAATTAACTTTGGCATCATCAACAAACAGAACTTTACCGCGATATTGTTGAAGGTTTGATTCTGAGTCCATTAATAATCTGGCCTGGAGAGAAGTAATTATTTGTTATTACCTACCATTGTAGGCAAAAAAAAACAAAATTTACAGATTTCAGTGCTTATCTTTTTTGCTACAATTTTTTGCTACCGGCAAAAATCAATGATAAACTCTAAGGTTCAGGAATTATAAGTTTATAAAATTATTATTTAATTTGATAACTGTTTAATACTGATTTTTATAACAGTTTTTTAATACAGTTTTTGATAACATTTGACTAAAAAATCACGTCACTGGAGATTTAGAGATGGCAGCAAATTCTAATACCAAATTAACCATTATCGCCACTAAAGGCACACTTGACTGGGGTTACCCTCCGTTTATTCTGGCCAGTACTGCGGCGGCACTGGGTAAAGAAGTTTCTATCTTCTTTACTTTCTACGGCTTAAGATTATTGTTGAAAGACACCGAAGCCCTGAAAGTGACTCCTATTGGTAATCCTGACATGCCTATGAAAATGCCAATGGGTCCTGAGTGGTTCCGTGCTATTGACTGGGCACCATTAATTCCTAATATTGTCTGGCAGATCCCCGGCATTGAAACCTTTGCCACATCCATGATGAAGAAGACCATTGCCAATAATGGTGTTGCACCTTTATCTGAACTGAGAGAGTTATGTATGGAAGCGGAAGTTAAATTCCTGGCCTGCCAGATGACGGTTGATCTGTTTGGTTTTGAACACTCTGACTTTATTGACGGCTGTGATTTTGTAGGTGCTGCTACGTACTTTGAAGAATCTAATGATTCTGAGACTACTCAGTCTCTGTATATGTAATGGCATTGATCCGGCACCTCATCCTGACAGACGAGGTGCTGTTTCTGTACTTTAAAGTTATATATAAAGCGTAATATCTGCCTCTCCGGCAAACTCAAAATAGGCGGCTGTTCCGGCATAGCCTACTTCATCGATAAACGAATTAATATCCACTTCAAATAAATCCACAGTCATCTGACAGGCGGTAAATTTCACCCCTGAATCCAGACACACCTGACGCAGTTCTTCCAGAGGCGCTACCCCCTTATCCGCAAGTTTACGTTCCATCATACTGGTAATAAAATTCTGCACACCAGGCATGGCCTGCAGGATCACCGGAGCGGGAAAAGGGATGGGCATACCGGGATTACCCAGAGAAGAAACCTGCAGGTTAAGATTTTTTTCCAGTAACTGCAGACCATAAAAGGTAAAAAAAATTTCTACCTCATAACCCAGGGCCGCTGCTGTGCTGGCCAGAATAAACGGTGGGTATCCCCAGTCCAGTGTGCCCTTGCTGGCAATAATTGCAATTCTTTTACTCATTTGTGTTTCGCCCTTATCTTGATCTTCTCCCAAAGAGAGAAGGGATCAGGTACTGTTTATCCATGATAAACAGATATTGTCTTAAGGTTGTTTTTAGTAACTATTCAGTATACCTGACCATGACTGTCTGCAGGCACTGAATTTCCAGGGGCGCTCAAGTACCTCCATGTATCGGTTTAGAACTTTTCAAAACTTGTTTTGTAAAAAGTTCTTATCCAGGTGATTGTGAAAACATCAATGTTTTCAAAACCCTGTAAATCCAGTACCTGCAGCCATTCACTCTACATTACTTTAATCTTTACTGAGTAATTACGTTTTTATACGCTGACCACATTAAATACCCCCCAAATAACAGCATGGGCAGTGATAGTATCATTCCCATAGTCAGCCAGTCACCGGCAATAAAACCGCCTTTGCCCATTTGAGCATCGGGTTGACGAACAAATTCGACCATGATCCGAAATACACTATAGCAAATCAGGAACAGGCCGGAAACCGCCTTCCTCGGCCGCGGCCGACTGGAATAAAACCACAAAATAAGAAACAGCAGTACACCTTCAAGCAGGAACTCATACAACATGGATGGATGACGCGGCAGCCCAAGGGGATCGGTCGGGAAAATCATCGCCCAGGGCAGCTCTGTTGGCCGCCCCCAGAGTTCAGCGTTAATAAAATTACCAATCCGCCCGGCCGCCAGCCCGAACGGCACCATAACGGCAATAAAATCGGTGACCGCAAAAAATTCCTTATGGTTTTTACGGGCAAAAAGCCACATGGCAAACAGCACCCCCAGCAGCCCCCCATGAAAGGACATTCCTCCCCTCTGAATCTGAAACAGGACCAGGGGATCATGTATAAAGTAGTCAAAATTATAAAACAGGGTATAGCCTATCCGTCCACCTAATACCACACCCAGGGCACCATAAAACAGCAAATCATCTATCTGCTCATAAGTCCAGTTAACATGAGGCTGTTTTGATTTCAGGCGGGCAAAGAACCAGAACCCGGCAAAAGCGACCAGATAGGTCATGCCATACCAGTGAATGTCCAGCGGCCCAATGGATAATGCGATCGGATCAATTTGCGGATAATTTAACATCAGACAGGCAGTACTCGGCTAATAAAGGATTTAATATAGGCGGTTTCAGGAATGGCCGGATGCACCGGGTGATCCGGTCCCTGGTAACCCCGTTCCAGCATCTGGGCAAAACGATCCAGATGCCGTGCCGCTCCCTGGATCTGCTGCAGGAGAGTCTGCTCCGGCATATGATGGGAACAGGAGGCCGAGACCAGCAGGCTGTCCCGATTACATAACTGCATGGCCATCTGGTTGACCCGCCGATAGGCATTCATGCCTTCCTTAAAATCTTTTTTGCGTTTAATAAAGGCCGGCGGATCAACAATAACAATATCAAATTTTTCTTTTTCATTGCGCAGATGTTTCAGCACTTCAAAAACATTCCCCTGGATACTGGTTATATGATTAAAGCCATTCAGTTCAGCACTTTGATCCAGCCAGTCCAGAGCCTGCTCCGATGCATCCACACAATACACTTCACTGGCACCCGCCGTTGCGGCCGCCAGCCCCCAGGCACCGGCATAGGAAAACAGATCCAGCACCCGTTTACCACTGGCATAAGTCTGTACCCTGGCCCGGTTCATACGGTGGTCATAAAACCACCCGGTTTTCTGACCTTTAAGTGGATCCAGCTGAAAATGGGTCTGGTTTTCTTCTATTTCAATGATTTCCGGCAAATTCCCCAGTGCTACCTCATTATATAATTCCAGGCCTTCCAGTTCGCGCATTTTAACGTCATTTCTCAGTAAAATGACTTCTGGTTTTATCACCTTTTCCAGAGCTTCAATAATTGCCTGACGCTGCTGTTCCATCCCGGCCGTAGTGATCTGAACCACCACAACATCATTAAAACGATCCACAACCAGACCGGGCAATAAGTCACTTTCGCCAAAAATAAGGCGGTAATAAGGCCTGTCAAACAGACGCTTTCTTAAGGACAGGGCTACTTTAATGCGATGCACCAACAGCGCACGATCCAGAAAAATATCCGTTTTACGGCTGACCAGTCGAGCACAGATAAGAGAATGGGGGTTAATATAGGCAATACCCAGGTTTTTTCCCTGTGCGGAATGCACGACAACCTGCTCCCCTGCCGTAAAGTTTTTTAAAGGGGTTTTGCAGGTATCTATTTCATTACTGTAGATCCACAGATGCCCCTGAACCAGGCGGCGTTCCTGTCCTTTATTAAGATATAAATCGGCCAGTGAATGAGTCATTATTGGTCTATTGTCCCAGAAAAGTTCCAGAAAATTATAACCACTGATCATACCACAGATAGAATCTATCAGGCTAAGGAAAGATTTTGTCCTGAGACTGTTTGAGAGAAGGAGAAAGCAAACCGAATCCAGTCTGAAACAGACTGGATTCGGTTGATTGGTTTTTATTTAATTAAATTCGCTCTTAATGAGCTTCGCTAAGAGAAACAACGTCTTCAGCCTGCAGTCCTTTCTGACCTGAGATCAGGTTAAATTCAACATTGGCTCCCTGCTTAAGGGTTCGATAGCCATCCCCCCGAATTGAACGAAAATGTACGAACACATCCTCCTGATCTTCCAGCACAATAAAACCAAAGCCCTTGGCATTGTTAAACCATTTAACCGTTCCAGTTTCGCGTTTTTCCATTGTTACATCCCTACCTTTTTACTTCCATACATACAATAATTAAAGACCGGAATGCTAGCAGATTGTTTATACTCATGATGACTTCCCGGTCAATCGCCCACAAAGCACACATCACTTCAGGCACTTTTATTTATACGCCGAAAAAAAATCAGAAGCAATATCCAATGATAAAAATTCATTAATTTGCAGGAATTTCTGTTATTTATATGACAAATTTCACATAAATACTGATTAAGCTTAAACAGAACATATCTATAAAACGCAAGACATGACCATTTTATAAGCAACAAGAGAAAGAATATACTTCTAATACAAGGGGTTAATAGGAAGTTGAATCAAGAAGAACCCGGGTACAAATCGGGTTCTCCCTAAATTTTAGAATAAGACCAGGTCCTGCTTATTAAGGATTAAAAGTTAGTATTAAACTCGGACTTAAAACGTGCTTTAAATTCGTCGACAGTGAAGTGATGATTCTGGGTACCGTGGTGTCCAATTTTTATGGATCCCAGCAGGCTGGCAATACGTCCCGTAATTTCCCAGTCGATATTATTCATTAAACCATATAACAGGCCGCTGCGAAAAGCATCACCACAACCGGTGGGATCCAGTACAGCTTTTGTCTCCACAGCAGGAATATTAATGGTTTTGTCCTGAGTAATAATTTCTGAACCTTCTCCGCCTAACGTAATAATTAAAGCATCCACCTGGGCTGCAATTTCTCCTGCCGTTAGACCGGTTTTATCCATTAACATTTGCATTTCATAGTCATTAACAGTTAACCAGGTCGCCTGTTCAATAAAAGTTTTTAAGTCCTGCTCGCCAAACATAGGCATACCCTGACCGGGATCAAAAATAAAAGGAATACCTGCTTCCTTGAACTGACGAGCATGTTCAATCATACCGTCACGTCCATCAGGAGAAACAATACCAATACTAACGCCTTCAGCATCCTCCACCCTGTTCTGGTGAGACTCATTCATCGCTCCTGGGTGAAAAGCAGTGATCTGATTATCATCCTGATCCGTGGTAATGAATGCCTGCCCGGTATAAGAGCCGGGAATTTCTTTTAAGTGCTTACGGCTGATGCCGCATTTATCCATCCACTGTGCATAAGGCGCAAAATCTGTACCTATGGTTGCCATAGGTGTTGCATCGCCGCCGAGCAGGTTCAGGTTATAAGCAATATTACCAGCACAGCCACCATACTCACGCCGCATATCAGGTACCAGAAAGGAGACATTAAGCATGTGTATTTTATCGGGTAGAATATGGTTTTTAAAATGATCGGGGAAAACCATAATGGTGTCGTAAGCGTAGGAGCCGCAGATTAGTGCTGTCATTGGTGGGTCCTGTGGGGGTTAAGTGTTAAGTGTTAAGTGTTAAGTGTTAAGGAATAAGTATAAAATATTTGTGACTGTTCGTCATTATATCAGAAGCAGAATCCAGGTAATTATGACATTGGTCAGGGCCAGGAATACGGCGGCGGAGCCCATGTCTTTGGCGCGGCCGGAGAGTTCGTGGTGTTCTGAGCCGAAGCGATCAACTACGGCTTCTATGGCCGAGTTCAGGATTTCTGCAATCAGGACAATAAACAGGCTACCGATCATCAGGGCGATGTCGGTGCCGGATTGTCCCAGCCAGAAGGCTGCGGGTACCAGAATGATACACAGCATGAGCTCTTCCCTGAAGGCTGCTTCATTTTTCCAGGCGGCAGTAAAGCCCTGCCAGGAATAGCCGGTGGCATCGATAATTCGGGCCAGGCCTTTTTTACCGGGTTTCATTTCAGTTCCTTTATTACTTTATTCGGCATGGCTCTGATAATAGTTCAGATCCAGTTCCCTGGCGGCTTTAACATCATCCAGACGTCTGACTGGAAGACTGTAAGGTGCCTGTTTTAGTACTTCAGGGGATTCTCTGGCTTCTTCCAGAATGAGTTCCATGGCTTTTACAAAACTGTCCAGATCGGTTTTGGCTTCCGTTTCTGTGGGTTCTATCAGGAAACATTCAGGTACCAGTAATGGGAAATAGGTAGTCGGTGCATGAAAGCCGTAATCCAGCAGGCGCTTGGCAAAATCCATGGCATTGGTGCCGTATTGCTTGGCTTCTTTTCTCAGCGTCAGAATAAATTCATGGCTGGCCCGGCGTTCAGGAAAGGCTATTTCAAAGCCGGCATCCGCAAAACGCTGCAGCAGGTAATTGGCATTCAGGGTCGCAAATTCTGCCACCCGCTGCATACCTTCCCTTCCCAGCAGCAGGGCATAAATATAAGCCCGTAGCAGAATACCGGCATTACCCATCCAGGCTGACAGGTGTCCAATACTGAGCGGCAGTTCATCTTCGCTAAGCCAGTAGTACTGACCGTCTTTCAATGCCACCATTGGCACCGGAAGGAAAGGTTGTAAGCGCTCACTTACACCGACTGGTCCGGCACCGGGTCCGCCGCCGCCGTGAGGCGTAGAAAAGGTTTTATGCAGATTCATATGGATCACATCAAAGCCCATATCACCAGGTTTGACCTTGCCCAGAATGGCGTTAAGGTTAGCACCGTCATAATAAAGCAGACCGCCGACTTCGTGGATCATATCGGCAATCTGTTTAATTTTGCGCTCAAATACCCCAAGAGTCGACGGGTTGGTCAGCATAATACCGGCGGTTTGCGGGCCGATCATGACTTTCAGGGCATCAATATCCACATCACCCTGATCATTGGTGGGCAGTTCTTTTACCTTATAACCGCACATCACAGCCGTGGCCGGATTGGTACCATGTGCCGCATCGGGCACAATAATTTCAGTACGGGCATCGTCCTTATTATGATCATGGTAGGCCCGGATCATGGCTACCCCGGTAAATTCACCCTGGGCTCCGGCCATGGGTGTCAGGGAGACCTGTTTCATACCGGTGGCTTCCATAAGCATATTCTGCAGTTCATACAGACAGCTCATAATACCCTGGCTCATACTGCTGTGCGCCATTGGATGGCGCCCTGCAAAGCCGGGTAACTGGGCCAGAGTATTACAGATCCTGGGATTGTACTTCATTGTACAGGAACCCAGCGGGTAAAAATGGGTATCAATAGAAAAATTTTTCTGTGACAGGCAGGTATAGTGGCGTACAACCTGTAATTCACCAACCTGAGGCAGTAGCAGCTCGCTTTTGCGCAGCAAATGTTCCGGTAAACTTTTTGTTACCATATCAACATCAATATCCGGTGCCAGTGAGCTACTTTTACGGGTAAAGTCTGAGGCTTCAAAGATCAGCCTGTTTTCAATAACCGTTTCATTTAACTGGGTCATTTGCGTGCCCCTCCTGTCAGATCACTGATGACTTTATTCAAAGTGTCAGCAAAAAAGGCCATATCCTCCGGACTTCTGGTTTCTGTCACACAGATCAGCAGGGCATTTTCCAGACCGTCCTGTGCATAATATTGAGAGATATTAATCCCTGCCACAATATCTTCTTCTGCCATGGCCTCTATTACCTGCTCTACATCGGTCGGCAGGGTGATGACAAATTCATGAAACACGGATGTTCCGAAAGGAAAGCAGATGCCCGGACTGATTTTTAATAAATCAATTAGCGCCTGAGTATTCTGCACGCAGGATGCTGCCACTTTCTGCAGCCCATCCCGTCCCATAAAGGCCAGGTACAGGGTTGTGGCTGTAGCCATTAAGCCCTGGTTGGTACAGATATTGGAAGTAGCCTTGGAACGGCGGATATGCTGTTCGCGGGCCTGAAGGGTGAGACTGAAACCGGGTTTACCGTCCAGATCAACCGTACGTCCCACAATCCGTCCCGGTAACTGGCGCACCAGTTTCTGTTTACAGGCCATAAAACCGATATAGGGACCGCCGGATGACAGCGGAATACCCAGAGGCTGCGCTTCACCTACGGCAATATCCACTCCCTGAGTGCCCCAGTTACCGGGCGCTTCCAGTAAGGCCAGTGCAACAGGGTTAACCAGGCCAATCACCATGGCACCCTGCTCATGAGCCCAGTCCGTCAGGGTGTGCACATCTTCCATGCAGCCAAAATAATTAGGCTGCGGAATCACCAGTGCCGCAAAAGGTTCACTCTGCTGTTTAAGTTTATCGATATCAATCGTACCGTTAGCCCTGTCAAAATCAATAATATCCAGAGTAATGCCCTGATGTTTAACAATAGTTGCCACTACCTGACGGTAAACAGAGGAAACCGTAGCCGGCATTATAATGCGTTTTGATTTTGCCTTACGGTTAGCCCGTACCGACATTAATACCGCTTCACCAAGAGCTGACGCCCCGTCATACAATGATGCATTGGATACATCCATACCGGTAAGACTGGCTATCATGGTCTGAAACTCGTAAATAACCTGCAGAGTACCCTGGCTAGCCTCTGCCTGATACGGCGTATAAGCCGAATAAAATTCACCCCGGGTAGCAATTTCCCAGATAGCCGCAGGTATATGATGCTCATAGGCTCCACCACCGGCAAAACACAGCGGCGTGCCGTCCTGCATGGATTTTTCTGTCAGCAGACGCTGAACCTGCATTTCTGATTGTCGGGACGGAATATTGTCCAGACCGTCACTGCGTAATTCAGGAGGGATTTCATCAAATAACTGTTCAATTGAGTCCACACCGATAACCGATAACATTTCGGCTATTTCCTGGGAAGTATGGGGTATATAGGGCATATTTATATCTCGGCTTCAGGGTGTTTAGTGTTCTTCTGCTTCAACTAGTGCAGCATAATCATCGGCATTCATCAGGTTGTCCACATCATCCGGATTGGAGGGATTAATCCGGAAAATCCAGCCTTCATGGTAGGCATTAACATTAATCTGTTCCGGTGCATCTTCCAGTTCTTCGTTGACTTCAATCACTTCACCTTCAACGGGGCAATAAATATCAGAAGCGGCTTTGACTGATTCCACAACAGCACAATCCTGTTCGGCTTCATAAGACTCACCCACTTCCGGCAGTTCTACAAAAACCATATCACCTAACAGCCCCTGAGCATGTTCGGTAATACCTACGGTTAAAGTACCGTCTTCTTCAACACGCACCCATTCATGTGATTTGGTATATTTTAATTCCTGAGGTATATCGCTCATTTTTATTCACCTTTTTACTTATGTTCTTACTTGTTTTTCTTATCTAAAAATAAAGTTTTACTACTATAGAGCACCTGTAGCCAGACACGGTCAAACGCACTGAATAAGACATTTATCCAGACAAAACTTTGCCATTTCTTACAAAGGGCAGTTTAACTATTTTCGCATCCAGTAATTTATTACGAATTTCTACCTGACAATGTTCTGCGGCGCCGACCGGCACTCTGGCAAAACCAATGGCTTTCTGCATGGTGGGAGAAAATGTACCGCTGGTCAGTTCACCTTCGCCCTCTCCTTCAACAATGACTTTCTGATGGGCACGTAAAACACCCTTGCCGTTTAAAATCAGGCCCACAAATTTATATTTTATACCGTTATTTTTCTGTTTTTCCAGTGCTTCACGGCCAATAAAATGTCGCTCGGGATCACTGAAATCCACCGTCCAGCTTAAGCCGCTTTCCAGGGGTGAAGTAGTTTCATCCATATCACTGCCGTAAAGATTCATACCCGCTTCCAGGCGCAGTGTGTCACGCGCACCTAATCCGCAAGGCCTGACACCAGCTTCATACAGACCATTCCATACCGACTCAGCCTGTTCGTTAGCACAGACAATTTCATAGCCGTCTTCACCGGTATAACCGGTACGGGCTACAAACCGTTCATTATCAGCACCCTGGTTTATCAGTATGGCATTAAAGGGTTTTAATTCTTCTGCTCCGGCAATGTCATCACCCAGCGCCTTGCCTGCCAGCACTCTGGCATTAGGTCCCTGCACGGCAATCATAGCCAGGTCATCCCGTTCGGTCAGTTCCACCGCATTATCACCCAGCTGGCTGCGCATCCAGGCCAGATCGTTTTCCCGGGTGGCTGAGTTAACGATCACACGTACCCAGTCCGGTGCCATGGCATAAATAATTAAATCGTCTATGACTCCACCCTCATTATTGAGCATGCAGCTGTAGAGAGCCTTGCCGGGCTTGCCGGCAATCTTTGCCACGTCATTAGCCAGCAGGCGGGACAGATAGGCTATGACATCACTACCGCGCAAATCAACAATAGTCATATGACAGACATCAAACATACCGGCATCTTTACGCACCTGGTGATGCTCCTCAATCTGGGAACCATAATGTACAGGCATATTCCAGCCGCCAAAATCCACCAGTTTGGCGCCCATTTTCTGGTGGGCATTAAACAGTGGTGTCGTTTTTAATTCTGTCTGGGTCATATAGAACCTTTTTGTTTTGCTTGTTTGATTGCTTGTTTATTTTTTTATTTATCACCTGCCCTCACCCTGGCCCGCTCCCAAAAGAAGAGGGAATAGCAGGATAAAGGCTAATCTTCTGCGTGATAGGAAGAACGCACCATGGGGCCGGATTTTACCCAGGTAAAGCCCAGCCCTTTAGCCAGTTCTTCATATTCGGCAAACAGTTCCAGGGACAGGTATTCCTTAACCGGCAGGTGAAATTTGGTCGGTCTTAAATACTGTCCCAGGGCAATACGGGAAACATTATTCGCCCGCAGATCCTGCATAACCTCATAGACTTCATCACGGCTTTCACCCAGACCCAGGATAATGGATGACT
The DNA here is from genome assembly GCA_027012135.1 of Gammaproteobacteria bacterium. Lineage (GTDB taxonomy): Bacteria > Pseudomonadota > Gammaproteobacteria > GRL18 > GRL18 > JANELJ01. The sequence goes on along the minus strand of JALUZF010000044.1, from coordinate 3,094 downwards.
TGGTTTCTACCTTGTCCAGTCCACCCGCAAGACGCAGCATATCAAGCGAGCGCTGGTATTTACTGCCCTTGCGCACTTCCTTATATAAAGAAGGCACGGTTTCTATATTATGCCCCCAGATCAGCTGCATTTCCGGTGTGCCGGTATAGGGTGAATCTCCCATTGCTGTTTGAATTATTTCCACTGCCGGTTCCTGACAATCTCTAAAGTCCGGCGTTAGAAACTCCACGCCGATATCAGGTTTGTCATGACGCAGAGCACGGTAGGTGTCTGCAAAAATCTGCGCTCCGCCATCGGGCAGTTCATCCCGGTTAACAGAAGTCAGGACAATAAAGTCCAGCCCCATTTCCCGCACGGCCTGAGCAATACGGGCCGGTTCAGTCGTATCCACAGTTCCGGGCCGACCGGTTTTAACGGCACAGAAACCGCAGGCCCGGGTACAGGTATCACCCAATAACATAAAAGTCGCAGTACCGCGGTTCCAGCATTCATTACGGTTGGGGCAATGAGCTTCTTCGCAGACGGTAACCAGTTTATTACCGTGGATACTGGCTGCAGTGGAAGCAAAATGAGTTTTTTCCGTCAGAGCCTGACGGATATAGGTCGGCATACGACTGCCATTGGGTTTGTCTGAATGATCAAAAACGGGGATAAATCGTCTGGCACGGGTCATGGATGCGGTCTGATCCGGCTCACTGACAGAGGAAGCCGGCTGTGCGGGTTCCTGTGTAGGGTTTTGTATACTGCTTTTTTGCAGTTTCTGCTGTGATTCTGCTGAATCGATAGTCATGACTTACCCGGTTTCTGGCTTTTTTAATGGACAATAACTGAAAATAACTGCAATTCGTTTGACAGGCCGGAGCACGGCAAACGGATACGGCAGAATTATTTTCACCCCTCTGTCCAACTACCTGAGAGCTTTAGCCCCTTCGGTGGATTTTAACCTAAAAAACTCAGTTGAACCTACTCCGAATGTCCATAGCACTGAATCTACAAGGCTTTCCAGAACATTTTGACTTCACCCGTAGTAAGGCTACGCCCCGAAGGAAGTGCCCTTGGGGTACGAATAAAGCCAAAATAACCTGTAAATCCTTGTATCTCCAGCACTCTGATCATTCTCGCTACGATTCAACCGAGTTTTTTAGGTTTAACAATCTCTCTCCAGAGTCAATGAGGCTATCGGCAGGTTTGCAGCGGCATTAAGCGGCTTCTGCGGATAGTTCCTGAATTTGTACAGTTCTGAAACCTGAGCGTTTCCGGGTGTGTTGCGCCTTCGGTGGTCTCTGTTTCTGCTATTCAATTAAAAAAGTAATTGAATAAATAAATGAGAAAAACAGCGACTCTCTCCCGTACAAATCGGCATTGAATGCCTATAATACTGTTTATTGCCCATTATTTCCATCTTTTATCCCAATTTTAAACACCAATAGTATTGCTATGGCCGAGGGAGAAGTGAATCTTTATTCCGCCAGAAAAGACGCTTTAATCAGGCCCATTGTAGAAAAGTTCAGCAATCAGACTGAGTCCTGCCCAGGGCCGGCTGGCCTTTTTTGCCTGCCTAAACTTCTAAATCTAAACGTGTTATCTAGAAAGGAATTACACAAAGGAATTACAGGCCAGGCAGGAGGTTCTTGAGTGATATACAAAAGTATGCGATGATTAAACGAAAACTGCTTAGTAACTTGTTATGTGAATAGTTGCTAAATTTATGGTATTGAATATAATACCAAGCATGAGAGTAGTAATTGATACAAATGTAATAGTTTCGGCGCTTAAATCCACGAGAGGAGCATCACACAAGCTCTTGCTGTCACTGCCTGAAGGTAAGTATCTCCCTTGTATTTCAGTTCCATTATTCGTTGAATATGAATCAGTTACAAAGAGAGTTGACTTAGTAAATCATCTAAAGCCCGAGGATGTAGATGTGATCTTAAATTATATTTTAAGTAAATCTAGCATTCGGAAGGTCTTTTATTTGTGGAGGCCAATATTAAAGGATCCAAAAGATGACCTGGTTCTTGAAGTGGCTGTTGAGTCCCAAAGCAAATATATCATTACCTTCAACAAGAAAGATTTTAAAGGTTGTGAGAAATTTGGGCTTAAAGCAGTTACGCCTCAAGAATTTATGAAAAAGAGAGGCATGTAAAATGAGTACCTTGAGCTTAAGAATTCCTGACTCCCTGCATAATGAAGTTAAAAATCTGGTTAAAAAAGAAGGCATTTCTATCAATCAGTTTATATCTTCTGCAGTTGCAGAAAAAATGTCAGCACTGATGACAGAGAAGTATTTATTGCAGAGGTCAAAAAAAGGAAATGAACAGCAGTTTTTTAAAGCCATGTCAAAAGTAAAAGATGTTGATCCTGATGACTTTGATAAATTATAAAATCACATAATCGGGTAGCCAGAGGTATTTAACCTCCAGCCCCCACACCACCCTGCATGCGGATCCGCACAGGGCGGTTCACTAACTGACACCGTAGTGAAGTGAAATCCATATATCCCGTAAACAGAGCAGTCCTTGTGCTCTGAGATACTTATCGTTGAATCCCATATTAATCCCCGTAGGTCTTGGAGCTACGCCACGGGCCTTTACTGGTAACAACATTACTGACCACCCATAAAATAAGAACTTAAAAAGCATTAAAGGACATCCATAAAATAAGAATTTAAATGCAAGATTGAATCTACCAACACCAGATATCATTACCCGGCGCATTACTCGGCGCATTACTGGCCACCCATAAAATAAGAACTTAATATAAGCGCCTCATCCAAAAAATGAGTGGGTTCTTTCCGGTTCAGGAAGCTTCCCCATTGTATGAAATAAAGCGATTTTAAGCACATCATAGCTCCTGAAGCCATAAGATCTTCTGGTGACCAGATTTAGTTCAACCTGAATAATACCGTTTTAAGCCTGACTTCAAGCCAGGTTTAAAGCAGCTGATTGTTCTGGTTTGATAAAACATCCCATCAAACCGGAAATAATTTTGAGCCACAAAAGCCGGAGCTTATTGAGGATCTTTCTTAAGTTATGACCAGCGGCTACCATAACCACATTAATGGCATCACCGACTGCGCCTTTGAGGTAGCAAC
>JALUZF010000043.1 GCA_027012135.1 Gammaproteobacteria bacterium | reverse complement strand
CAGTTAATACATAATAATAAAATATAGATTTTCTTAAAACAGGCGAATTTATCGCCTGTTTTGCTTTATCCGGCAGCATAAAATATTAAAAAACATTTTCATAAAGGAGAAAACTGGAAAATGGCACAAGAAAAAGTCGTGGAAGCAGCCGCCGAACCGGTTGATGTAGTGAAAGAAGTTACCAGTTTAATGGATCCGGATAATACCAGTCAGTTGCTGCAGGCCGGTATGGATCTACTGATGCAGTATGGCCCCAGGCTGCTGGCCGCCATTGTCATATTTTATATCGGTAAACTGCTTTCCAAATGGCTAAAACGTCTGGTGACCCGGATGATGACCAGGGCCAGTGTCGATCCGTTGATTGTCAGCTTTACCAGCTCTCTGGTTTATATGGCCATGATGGTTTTTGTCGTTGTTGCGACACTGGGGCAGGTGGGGATACAGACCACATCCTTTATTGCTATTTTAGGTGCTGCCGGCCTGGCTATTGGTCTTGCGCTGCAGGGTTCACTGTCTAATTTCGCGGCAGGCTTTCTGTTAATTATCTTTCGTCCCTTTAAAGTGGGTGATGTCATTGAAGCGGCCGGGGTAACAGGTAAAGTAGATGAAATTCAGATATTTACCACTACTATGAAAACACCGGATAATAAGACTATTATTGTGCCCAATGCCAAGCTGAGTGGCGACAATATTATTAATTACTCGACCCAGGAAACCCGCAGGGTGGATATGGTTGTCGGTGTTTCCTATGATGCCGATTTAAAAGAAGTTCGCAGTATTCTAACCGATATTGTTAATAAGGATGGGCGTATTCTAAAGGATCCAGAGCCACTAATTGTAGTTGGTGAACTGGCTGACAGCAGTGTTAACTTTTTTGTCCGGGTATGGGTGAACAGTGCTGATTACTGGGGTGTTTATTTTGATGCCAATGAAACCGTTAAACTGAGAATGGATGAAGCTGGAATCGGTATTCCTTATCCCCAACGTGATGTTCATTTGTATGAACACAAGGCTGCCTGAAACCCTTTACTTTAATAAAAGTGAAACAGGTACCCGTCTTTCTGTATGGGTATCTGTTTCACACATTTCTTTATCTATCTTTGTAATAGTCCTGCTGTTATCATTTTTCTTATCAGTTCCAGCCTCCTATGCTGAAACAAAAAAAACAGCTACATTTGTACATAAAATCCGTCCCTATCTGAAAAACGGTTCTGCCCTGGTTGTCGATCAACAGGGAAATGAGTTATTTTCCTATAATCCTGATCGGAAAATGGTGCCGGCTTCTATTCTTAAAATTGCTACTGCCGATGCGGTTCTAAGTGAGCTGGGTGAAGATTATCGAATTCCCACACAATTCTACCTGACTGCTGATAACTATCTGGCGGTAAAAGGTTATGGCGATCCCTCCCTGGTATCTGAGTCCTTAACAGATATAGCCCTGCAATTAAAACCGATCCTAAAAAAACTCAATAATAATGAGCTTAAGGGGATTGTAATGGACAGCAGTTTTTTTAAAGCCCGGCAGAAAATTAACGGACAGTCTAATAGCAATAATCCTTATGACGCCTCTATTGGTGCGCTGGTGGTTAATTATAATACCATTTATGTCCATAAATCCCGGCAGGGAAAACTGAGCAGTGCCGAGCCGCAGACACCTTTAACCCCAACTGTCAGAAAACTTGCCAGAAAAATTCCCTTTGGAAAACAAAGAATTAATCTGGGTAATAATGAAGAACAGAATCTGGTTTATTTTGCTGAGTTACTCTATTACAAACTGTCTGAACAGGGGATAGCGGTATCTACTCCCTTAGCCATTATGCATAAACCTGTTCCAGAGGACAGCATAAAACTTTATACCCATTATTCCAGACCATTATCTGAAATAGTTCAGCAGTTATTATATTACTCTAATAATTTAACTGCGAATCAATTACTGTTAATTCTAGGGGCCAGAAAATATGGAATGCCTGCTGATCTGCCAAAAGGTCAGAAGGCATTACGCATTTTTTTATCCCAAACCATTGGACTGAATGACTTTTCCCTGAATGAAGGCTCAGGTTTGTCCAGACAGAACCGTTTTACAGCCAGACAGTTTATAAAAATACTGCAGCATTTTGAGCCTTATCATTATCTGTTAAGAGCCTATGATGAAAAATTCCTTGCTAAAACCGGAACTTTAAACGGCATAGCGACCTTTGCCGGCTATATGATATCCCCTCAAAATAAGACTATTCCCTTTGTTATTATGCTGAAACAGCCAAAAAGCAGTCATTACCGTTATAAAATTGCTGAAATGCTTTATGAACATCTTTTATAAAAAAACACAATATTGAACGATGTTTAATTATATGCTATTGTTTAATTGAATAACGACAATCTTTCTTACTAATAAACCAGGTTTAAAAATGAAATTCAGCAGCTTAATGCGCAGTCAGTTTTTTGCTCCTTTGTTCTGGACTCAGTTTTTCGGGGCTTTTAACGATAATGTTTTTAAAAATGCGTTAATTATTTTAATCACTTTTAAAGCAGCTCAATATACTGAAATGTCGCCGGAGTTGTTAATACCCCTGAGTGCCGGTATTTTTATTCTGCCTTTTTTTCTGTTTTCAGCACTGGCCGGGCAACTGGCAGACAAGTATGAAAAGTCCCGTTTGATCCGTATGGTTAAAATACTGGAAATAGCCATTATGTTGCTGGCAGCTGTGGGATTTTATCTGCAGAGTATCTATTTTTTAATTGCCGTTTTGTTTTTTATGGGCTGCCAGTCCACATTATTTGGGCCGGTTAAATACAGTATTTTACCTCAGCATCTGAATGAAGAAGGTTTGTTAAAAGGTAATGGTATTATTGAAATGGGTACTTTTCTGGCTATTCTAACCGGTACTCTGGTGGGCGGTATTGTGATTATGTTTGAAGGAAAAGGGGAGCTGTATATCAGTATTCTGGTGATCAGTATTGCCCTGGCGGGCTGGCTCAGCAGCCGGAAAATTCCGCTGGCCGAATCAGCTAATAAGGAGTTAAAGTTAAACTTTAACATCTTTACAGAAACCTTTAATATTATTGCTGCTTCAATGCAAAACCGCCTGATCTATGGTGCAATTCTGGCCATTTCCTGGTTCTGGTTTATCGGGGCAACCATACTGGCCATTTTACCGGGCTATACCCGTGAGATACTGCATGGTAATGAACAGGTTGTAACTCTTTTATTGACCCTCTTTTCAGTGGGTATTGGTGTGGGTTCCATAATCGCAGGTAAATCTAAGGATCTGCATACCAGTATTAAATGGGTAGTCATTGGAACAACCGGTATCAGTATTTTTGCTCTTGCAGTCTATCTCTCCAGTGCGTTCCTGGTAGAAGCAGACTCAGGGCTTAATGATCAGGAGTTACAGGGCTGGTTATCCATGTTTGCCGGTTTTACTCAAATCCAGATCCTGGCCGCTATTCTCATACTGGGCATTTCAGGCGGTTTTTATATTGTCCCCTTATACGTTATTTTGCAAGAATGCAGTGATCCGCAAACTCGTTCCCGAACCATTGCCTCCAATAATATTGTAAATGCCCTGTTTATGGTGATATCCGCAGTGGCAACCATGATTTTACTGGATATGGGAATGAGCCTGTACAGTCTGTTTGCTATATTAGGATTACTGAATGTGATTATTTTTATAATTCTGTACTGGCAATTCGCCTCCAGCATAAAGAAAATTTAGTCTCTGAACTTTTTATCCTAAGTCCTTAATTTTTCAGTTTTTACTCGTGTATGTTTTAGTCAGTATTTTAGAAGTTATAAAGTATTTAAGTTAACGGCTTGTAAAATGAGAGTCCAGTTTATCGAGCAGTTTTAGACCTTTATTAATGTCTCCATTAGAAGCCAGTGCTCGAAAGCGTACTTCACTGTCAAACTCTGCAAGTGCTTGTGTTGAAAGCTCTTCAATTAATATATTAACGCTGACATGTCTATGTTTAGCCAATGCTTTTAAACGGCTATGTTTATCATCAGGTATCCGGACGGTTAAAGTTGCCATATTATTGCACCTTGCAATAATGTTTCAGGAGTTAATATTTTTAAGTTTGGAAAGCTTAGTTCAGCATTGAATTTATAAGCTTTAAATTTCCACATTTAAACTCATTATATAAGGCGGCAGGGCATTGAGAATTTTTTTACCGTAAAATTTGGTAATAATG
>JALUZF010000042.1 GCA_027012135.1 Gammaproteobacteria bacterium | reverse complement strand
GAACAGCTGACAGTCATCACAGCCGTAAATCCGGTTGCCCATTAATGGACGTAAGGGTTCTGGAATGGCTGAACGGGATTCAATGGTCAGGTAGGAAATACATAAACGGGAATCCACAATATAAGGCTCCACAATAGCCTGAGTCGGACAGGCATCTATGCATTTGGTACAGCTGCCGCAGTGGTTGACAGCAGGGGTGTCAACGGGCAGGGACAGGTTGGTAAATATTTCACCTAAAAAAAACCAGGAACCGGTTTTTTCCTGTAAAACATTAGAATGTTTGCCTATCCAGCCCAGCCCGGCTTTTTCTGCCAGCGGTTTTTCCAATACCGGGGCACTGTCGGTAAAAACCCGATAACCAAAGGGGCCGATTTTCTGCTCCAGGCGGGAGGCCAGTTTCTGCAGACGTTTTTTGACCACCTTGTGATAATCCCGTCCCAGGCTGTAGCGGGCAATATAGCCTTTTTCCGGCTGTTCCAGTAAGTCTATGGCATGTTCCGGATCTTCTGGAAAATAATCCATCCGTACACAAATAATACTCAGAGTACCCTGTTCCAGTTCGGCCGGCCGGGTGCGTTTGCTGCCGTGGCGGGACATATAGGCCATTTCACCATGCATCTGCTGTTCCAGCCAGTGATTAAAGCGTTGTTCAGCAATGGTTAAGTCCGTATCGGTTATACCTGTAGCCTGAAAGCCCAGCTCTTTAGCCCAGAGTTTTATGGTCTGAGCCAGTTCATACAGTTCCTCAGGGCTGAAATTATCAGTGTTATTTTGTGCTTTCATTCAATACAATAGGTGTCTTTAATTAGCAGAACAAACTTTACCCGATCATTCATTTTTTTATGTCAGATTCACAGTATAACAAAGAATCCTCAATAACCGCTTTTCTTCCCGATGAGTCCGCCATGACCAGTCTGGGGGCTCAGCTGGCCGCACTGGTTCACCCCGGTACCATTATTTATCTGGATGGTGATCTGGGCGCGGGGAAAACCACCCTGGTCAGGGGGTTTTTAAGAGCCTGTGGACACCAGGGAGCCGTAAAAAGCCCAACTTTTACCGTTGTTGAGCCTTACACCCTTGATTATAATAAATTATATGATTACAATCAGTTACAGGAAAGTCTTAAACAGAATGATCCGATAGATCATCTAAGTATTTCAAAAACTGATAAATCTGGTGTACACTTAAAAAGTAGGCAGTTGCAAAAAGTTTATCATTTTGATTTATACCGGCTCGAGGATCCGGAAGAGCTGGAATATCTGGGTATTCGGGATTACCTGGATGGTCAGGCCATTGCATTGATAGAATGGCCTGAAAAAGGTGAGGATGTATTACCCAAAGCGGATTTGTTAATTAAAATCACTCATCAGAAACAGGGACGGGGAATTGAGTTGCGAGCGGAATCGGAACTCGGTAAGGCAATAGTTTCCAGGCTGGCATTAAGCCTCTGAGCAGGCTGCGGTTTAATGAAAGACGGGGTAAGAATTATGAGTAAATTTAAAATAACAATAACGGCCATCAGACAGCAGTTTATTGCCCGGTTTTTCCTTTGTATGGCTGTCCTGTTTTTTTCAGTCGATGTTTATGCAGCAACTGCCATAGTAAACGGCGTGCGTATGTGGGCGTCTCCCGATTCTACCCGTCTGGTTATTGACTTAAACCGGGGGGTAGAGCATCGTCTGAGTTCCCTGTCTAATCCTGAACGGGTGGTTATTGATATCAGCGGAGCCAGATTATCAGGCCCTCTGCCCAATCTGAGTTATAAATCAGGTTCTATCAGCGATATTCGTACCGCACAGAAAAAAAACAATACTCTGCGCATGGTGCTGGATCTGAAACATAAGGTTCACCCCAAAAGTTTCCTGCTTAAACCTAATAAAAAATACGGTTATCGTCTGGTCATTGATCTTAAAAAAGAAACGGGCAATAAAAAAAGAAATGCACCCCGAATTGTTAAAAGCGTAAATTCATCCAGAAAACGTGATTTAATTGTGGCCATTGATGCCGGTCATGGGGGGGATGATCCTGGTGCTGCCGGTCCCCGGGGGACTAAGGAAAAACACATCGTCCTGCAGATTGCCCGCAAATTACGGGACATGATTAACCGTAAGCCGGGTATGAAAGCGGTAATGATCCGTGACGGTGATTATTATATCAGTCTGCGCGGACGTACCCGTAAAGCCCGTAAACTGAATGCCGATATTTTTATTTCCATCCATGCCGATGCCTTTAGAAACCCTAAAGCCAGGGGGGCCTCGGTCTTTATTCTGTCTTCCCGCGGAGCGACCAGTGAAGCGGCCAAATGGCTGGCAAAAAAGGAAAACGAGGCGGATTTAGTGGGTGGTGTCAGTCTGGATGATAAAGATGATATGCTGGCTAAAATGCTGCTGGACTTATCTCAGACAGCCACCATTGAAGCCAGCAGCAGTGTTGCAAGCCGGGTTCTGTCCCGCCTGAAAACCGTAGGCAATACCCATAAACATAAAGTGGAACGGGCCGGTTTTGTGGTTTTAAAATCACCGGATATTCCTTCATTACTGGTTGAAACCGGTTTTATTTCCAATCCCAAAGAAGAACGCCTGCTACGCAGTTCCTCCTATCAGAAAAAACTGGCCAGTGCGATCCTGACTGGTGTGGACAGTTATTTTAAACAATACCCCGTACCGGGTACTATGTATGCAAAGGATACACCGCTTAATCCTAAGAATATGATCAGGCTGACCACCAGTTCCCTGAAGAAAAAGCGTACCCATAAAGTAGCTCGTGGTGATACCCTGTCAGCCCTCTCCAAACGTTATCAGGTCAGTGTCTCTTCAATCAAGCGGATCAATAAACTGAACAGTAATACTCTGTATGTCGGCAAGGTTTTAAGCATCCCCCGATCCTGATTCACTGTGTCGGTCTTTTAGGGTAAACTACCGGAATGTCAGAACTTAACCGGCAATAAATGGAGTTTTACCGTTACTACCCCCTGTATTAAACCCCTTAGTTTACAGCTGGCTAACCAGATTGCCGCCGGTGAAGTGGTTGAACGTCCGGCTTCTGTGGTTAAGGAGTTGCTGGAAAATGCCATTGATGCCGGTAGTCAGCACATTCAGATAGATATTGAGCGAGGCGGCAGCTCCCTGATCCGGGTTATAGATGATGGTGTCGGCATTGCTAAATCAGAACTGGCGCTGGCGGTTTCCCGTCATGCTACCAGTAAACTCAGCACCCTGAATGAACTGGAACATATTGCCAGTCTGGGCTTTCGCGGTGAAGCCCTGGCCAGTATCAGTGCCGTTTCCCGTCTGTCTATTCAAAGTAAACCGAAACCTCAGACACAGGCCTGGCAGATTAATACCGGCACTGATACTGACTTTGCCAACTACCGGGCAGAACCGGAACCGGTGGCCGGCTCTACGGGTACCATTGTTGAAGTCCGGGAACTGTTTTTTAATACTCCGGCCCGACGTAAATTTATGCGCACGGTTAAAACAGAATTTAAACACATTGATAATGTGTTTAAACGCATTGCCTTAAGTCGTTTTGATATTGCCTTTAAACTTTCTCATAATAAAAAAGTCATCCGTAATTTACCAGGAGCTGAAACCTCAAAAGCCATTGAATCGCGCATCGGCCGCCTGTTCAGCAACGAATTTCTGGCCAATAGTTACCGAATTGATCTCAGTTCCAACCATTTCAGTCAAATGGGTACTATCCGCTTATGGGGCTGGGTCAGTAAACCGCACTGGCATCGCAGCCAGCCCGACTGGCAGTATTTTTATGTTAACGGCCGTTTTATTCGCGACAAACTGGTTAATCATGCCCTGCGCCAGGCCTGCCAGGAATTACTACCGTCGGACAGTTATCTGTCTTACCTGCTGTATCTGGAAATTGATCCGGGACAGGTGGATGTTAATGTACACCCCACCAAGCACGAAGTCCGCTTCCGCCAGACCCGCCTGGTCCATGACTTTATTTACAGTGCTCTGCACCGGGTTTTAGAGCCATCAGCCTATGGAGAGCCATCAGCCAGTAAAGAATCTTCAGCAGATAAAGAGCCCTCAGCAGGTCAACAGCCCTCAGCAGACCAGGAACCTGTTATTACAGGTAGTACCGAAAATAATACAGCTACTCTACATTCAGACAGGGATAAAAGCGTTTATTATAATCCTTATTCATCAGTACCATATCAAAAAAACTCTTCTGCCTTATCCCGTAAAGATGTAGCAGATCATCTGGAGGGTATGCAGAAGCTGTATCAGAGCCCGACACAGCAAACTGATTCAGGTCAGACATCAGCAGCTGAAAAGCAGAATTTTTTCGGCACATGCCTGGATGTTTTAATACCGGATTTTATACTAAGCCAGAACAAGGTTCAGGCTGATGAACCGCAACTATACCTGTTCCAGATTAAGGCGCTACAGCAGTATATTCTGCAGCACGTTTTTACCGCAGGTGAACGAACCCAGCTGCTTATCCCACAGACTGTAGTGCTTAAACCCCGGCAGGTTGATGACTTAATAAACGTGCAGAAAGCACTGGAACAATGGGGCCTGGAAATCGGCCAGATTGCAGATGATTCATTAATGGTGCGCTCCTTACCGGATCTGCAGGACATACCGGGCTGTATAATTAACCTGGAAAAACTGCTCGAAGCGCTGTCGGTCTGGTTAAAGGAGCAGAAAAATTTACAGGCTGACGGGCAGGAACCGGACATTTCTGCTGCAGCAACAAAAATACTGCTGAATACTCTGCAGACCACAAGCTTAAGTCTTGCTGAACAGAATCAGTTATTAACAATTTTAGCCGGTATGGTTAGACAGTCTTCACCCGTACCATTATGGAATAAACAACCCTTATGGCTCATCCTTGATAAGGATAAGCTGAGTGCTTTATTTAATAATTCATGAATCAGCCCCTGTCACAATTGCCTGAACAACAGCGCCCTGTGGTCTTTATTATGGGACCCACCGCATCGGGAAAAACCGATCTGGCCATCAGGCTGGTTGAGCAGTATCCCTTTGAGATCATCAGCGTAGATTCTGCCCTGGTGTATAAGGATATGAATATTGGCACAGCCAAACCCACGGCAGAAGAATTACAGCAGGCACCCCATCGTCTGATAGATTTTCTGGATCCGGCACAGTCCTATTCCACGGCACAGTTTCGAAAGGATGCCCTGGCGGCTATAGCTGAGATTCACGGGCAGAACAAAATTCCTCTGTTGGTGGGTGGAACCATGCTGTATCACCGCAGCCTGCTGTATGGTATTTCTGAACTGCCTGCTGCCAATGAAGCCATTCGTGCCCAGCTGGATGCCCAGATGCAGCAGATGGGGAAACAATACATGCATGATCGTCTGGCTGAAATTGACCCGGACAGCGCCAGAAAGATTCATCCCAATGATCCGCAAAGGGTGCAAAGGGCACTGGAAGTTTACCAGATCAGCGGTCAGACCATGAGTCAGTTACAGCAGGCCAGCCAGGCTCAGGCCCTGCCTTTTGAAAACCATAAAATAGTCATTGCACCGCGTTCAAGGGCGTTATTACGTGAACGTATTGCCCTGCGCTTTCAGCAGATGATTGAACAGGGCTTTATTGAAGAAGTACAGCAGCTCTATCAGCGGGGCGATCTGGATCTTTCCATGCCCTCTATGCGGGCTGTGGGTTATCGACAGGTCTGGGAATACCTGGAAGGTAAAATGAGCCGGGAAGAAATGATTGAACGTGCGATAACCATTACCCGGCAGTTTGCCAAACGACAGATGACCTGGCTGCGCCGGGAGCAGGATGGACTCTGGCTGGCTACGGAAGATAATGACAATGTTCACCAGGCAGTGGAATATTTAAGCCCGGTAATTAGAAAGGCGGAGCCTGAAAGAACAGCAGGAAACAAAACCTAGGGATTACCCCAGTTTTTGCTGTAATATCACTATGTATTTTTTTATAGAAAAAGCTACAATGCACTCTGATTGCCTCAGTTTCTGTTCATTTTTATTAAAAATTCAGATTTAACTTAATCCAGGTTAAAAAAGGGCGCGGAATTTTGAGGTTTTTGTTCTGCCTCCGGTCAAATGCGGTTTATTTGAAGCGTTCTGACCCCATATATTATTATAATAATGAATTATTTAAGTATCTGCTTATATACATAAACAGCAGATTATTATACAATGATCGCCCTCTTCATGCCTGGCGCGGTAGAACAAAAAAACAACACAGAAGAACATACTAATAATGATAATTCAGGAGAAATTATAATGAGTAAAGGGCAAGCCTTACAAGACCCTTATTTGAACGTATTGAGAAAGGAAAGAGTGCCCGTATCCATTTACCTGGTAAATGGTATTAAATTACAGGGACAGGTTGAATCCTTCGATCAATTCGTTATTTTATTGAAAAATGCAGTCAGCCAGATGGTTTATAAACATGCCATTTCAACCATTGTACCTGCAAGAAATGTCAAACTGACCACTGAAGAAGGTAATAATTCCTGAACAATTGCATGACTGTTACTTTAAAGATTATTAAGCTTTCAGGTAAAACACCGGCCCGAACTTTATTCCGGATGTTAAGGACCATAGATATTGTTTGAACGTCCCGGCGGCTCAGGTGAGCGTGCTATTCTGGTGCATATTGATTTCCCGCAAATCAATAATAATGAACAGCAGGAAGCACAGGCAGAATTTTACGATCTGGTTGTGTCAGCCGGTGCCGATCCCCTGATTTTTGTAAAGGGTAAACGCAACCGTCCCGAACCAAAATACTTTATCGGTACCGGTAAAGCAGAAGAAATTCGCCAGCTTGTTGAACTGCATCAGGCCGATCTGGTTATTATCAATCATCAGCTTTCTCCCGCTCAGGAACGTAATATCGAGGCTCTGCTGCAATGCCGGGTACTGGACAGGACGGGGCTGATTCTGGATATCTTTGCGCAACGCGCACGTTCCCATGAAGGTAAACTGCAGGTTGAACTGGCCCAGCTGCGTCATTTGTCTACCCGTCTGGTACGAGGCTGGACCCACCTGGAGCGTCAGAAAGGGGGGATTGGTTTAAGGGGGCCCGGGGAAACCCAGCTGGAAACCGATCGTCGTTTACTGGGGATGCGCATAAAACAGCTTAATAAACGTCTGGACAAGGTACGTAAGCAACGGGCGCAGAGCCGACGATCCCGGCAGCGGGCTGAATTACCCACCGTTTCTCTGGTCGGTTATACCAATGCCGGTAAATCCACATTATTCAATCAACTGACTCAATCCTCCGTATATGCAGCGGATCAACTGTTTGCGACACTGGATCCGACCCTTAGAAGAGTCGAACTGCCAAAAAATCAGGCCATTGTTCTGGCTGACACGGTTGGTTTTATCAGTGACCTCCCCCATGATCTAGTAGAAGCCTTTCACGCCACCCTGCTGGAAACCCGAGAAGCGGATTTATTACTGCATGTTATTGATGCTCATACCGAGAACCGAGCCAAACATATTGCTGAAGTAAATTCTGTTCTGGAGCAGATTGATGCCCTGGAAACACCGCAATTACTGGTTTATAACAAGGTTGACCTGCTGGAAGGGCAGCAGCCGCGAGTAGAAACCGATGATAACGGCAAGGTTCTTAGGGTCTGGCTGTCAGCCGCTCATGGTAAAGGCATGGATTTGTTAATGACCACCATTGCCGATATTTTCAGCCGGGAGCGGGTAACAAAAACCCTGAAAATTCCGGCAGAATCTGGCCAATGGCGTTCTATGCTGTTTGAGCAGGTACAGATACTGGATGAAAGTTATAATGATGCCGGTGAATGGCTGGTTAATATCGAAACCACCGCCAGACAGTTTGAGAAATTATTAAAACAGCCGGGGTTTGGCGATTTAGTGGTATAATAACTGCGTTTTAAATCCATAAAAATTGAATTCTAAATGGACACTGTGGTCTTAGTCCGATAAGATTTGCATTAAATTTTAATAGTATGTGTAACTACTCAGCTTGAATTAAAGTACTTTATAGTGAATGGCTACAGGTGCTGGGTTTACAGGGTTTTGAAAACATGGATGTTTTCACAAAGCGATACATGGAAGTACTTGAGCGCCCCTGGAAATCCAGCACCTGTAGACAGTCACGGTCAGGTATGCTGAGTTAATTTAAGACAGCCATAAGGCTGTCCTGTAATATAAAACTGGAGTATTAAATGGCCTGGAATGAACCGGGGGGTCCTAAAAATAACGACCCTTGGGGAAACAAGAATAATAATGAGCAGGGACCGCCTGATCTGGATGAGATCATAAAAAATCTCAATGACAAGATAGGCAAACTGTTTGGCGGTAAAGGCGGCGGTAACAGCTCGGGGGATAATTCCTCCGGTAGTAATCAGCCACCAACCATTATTTTTATTCTGACGGCAGTCATTGGCATTGCTATTTGGGCCATGTCCGGTATCTACACCGTTGATCAGGGTAAAAAAGCTGTGGTTCTGCAGTTTGGGGAAGCCTGGAAGACAGTGGACGCAGGTATCCAGTGGTATGCTCCCATTATTCAAAGTTACCAGATAGTCGATGTCAGTGCTTCCAGAAGCTTAAACCTGGGCAGTAGTACCCATGAAGCCCTGATGCTGACCAAAGATGAAAATATTGTCGATATCAAGGTGGCTGTACAGTATAAAGTCAGCAATGCGGAAAATTTCCTGTTTAATGTCCGTGACCCCGGTTATGTTCTGCGCCAGGTCTCTGAAAGTGCCGTCAGGGAAATTGTCGGAAAAAATGAGATGGACTTTATTCTGACGGAAGGCCGTAGTCAGATTGCGGCTAAAATCGGTAAACTGGCCCAGGAAATTCTGGACCGTTATAAAACCGGCCTGCTCATCACCCGTTTTACCCTGCAAAGTGCCAAGGCTCCGGCTCAGGTACAGCATGCCTTTGAAGATGTAAATGCTGCACGGGAAGATAAAGAACGTTATATTAATATGGCCCAGGCCTATCGTAATGATGTGATACCTAAAGCGCGGGGTTTTGCAGCCAAGCAGATTGCCGGTTCTGAAGCCTATAAGGGTAGAGTTATTGCTGAAGCAGAGGGTGAGGTTGCCCGCTTCCTGAGTGTATTAAAAGAATATGAAAAAGCGCCGGAAGTGACCCGTGATCGTCTCTATCTGGATGCCATGGAAAGTGTTTACAGTAAAACCAGTAAGGTCATGGTGGATACTAAAGGCGGTAATAACCTGCTTTATCTGCCGCTGGATAAAATGATGCTGGGCGGAGGGATCAACCGTCCTCTTAAAGCCAGTAATACCGGCGGGGGCAGCACTAATGATTCTGACAGCTATGAGCCCAGCAAGGTACAGTCCAGATACCGTACTTCCGGGTTTAGTTCAGAACCTGCCCGCACCAGACCGCCGCTGAGGGAGAAACGTTAATGAAAGTTTTAATTGCCATAACTATTATTGTGCTGGGCATTGTCGGCTCGGCCTCCCTGTTTACCGTATCGGAAACCGAAAATGCCATCCTGTTTAAATGGGGTAAAATTGAGCGGGCTGACTATGAACCGGGTCTGCATTTTAAACTGCCTTTTGTTAATAATGTGCGTAAGTTTGACAAGCGCATTCAGACCTTTGATGCCAAGCCGGAAGATTACCTGACCGAAGAAAAGAAAATTGTAGTCGTTGATTCTTTTATACAGTGGCGTATAGCGGATGTTAAGACCTTTTATGTCTCCATGCGCGGTGATATGGATATAGCCCAGGAACGGATTGCTACCATCGTAAAAGAAGGTCTGCGAAATGAATTTGGCCGCCGTAATATGTTTGAAGTAATCTCCGGTGAACGGCATATGATTATGGATGATATTAATAAGTCGGCTAATGAATCTGTTAAACCCTTTGGTATTCAGATTGTGGATGTGCGTATTAAGCGTATTGAATTTCCACCCAAGGTCAGTGACAAGATTTTCCGCAGAATGGAAACTGAACGTACCCGGATTGCCAAGGAGCTGAGAGCCCAGGGTAATGAAAGTGCGGATCGGATCACCGCCGATGCCGATCGTCAGGTTACTATCCTGAAAGCCGATGCCTTTAAGAAAGCAGAAATTATTCGCGGTGAAGGTGATGCTAAAGCCTCAGAAATTTATGCTAAAGCCTATGGCCAGAATAAAGAGTTTTTTACTTTTTATCGAAGCCTGAATGCCTATCGTAATACCTTCAGCAGTACCTCGGATATTATGGTGGTTGAGCCGGATTCTGATTTCTTTGAATATTTTAAAAGTATTCAGGGCAAACAATAGCCTGCCTGACACAAATAAGTTCAATCTGCCGTTAAAATAGTATAAAATCCGGTTTTACTAAAAAACCGGATTTTTTTTGTTTATGTGGCATGAAATCCTTATTGCAGGTGCACTGATGCTGGTTCTGGAAGGTTTATTACCAATATTAAACCCCAAAGCCTTTAAACAGATGATGCTCAGCGCAGCTCAAATGAGTGAACAGCAACTGCGCTGGACAGGCTTTATCAGTATGATTATTGGTGCTGTTACCATATATATACTGAAACATTGATACCATCAGCGGATAATTGAAATTCTGAAAACGCCACAACTATTTACGCTACAACTATTTACGCTATAAAAAGCCGAAACAATAAACTGAACAATATGCTAAAAAAAGATCGTTGGTTATTACCTGAAGGAATTCAGGAAGTATTATCGCCTCAGGCCAAAGCCATGGACCAGCAGCGCAGAGTATTGCTGGATATGTACCATTGCTGGGGTTATGATCTGGTCGAACCGCCAATGATCGATTTTCTTGATTCGTTGCTTACCGGTACCGGGCATGATCTGCAGTTAATGACCTTTACCCTGACGGATCAAATCTCCGGCAAATTACTGGGCGTTCGTGCTGATATGACTCCGCAGATTGCCCGTATTGATGCCCACCATATTAAAACCGACCAGCCCTCCCGATTCTGTTATGTCGGCCGGGTTCTGAAAACCCGCCTGGAAGGTTTTTCCCAGTCCCGAAGTCCCCTGCAGGTGGGGGTTGAACTGTATGGACATGATGGGCCGGAAAGTAATATAGAAGTCCTGCTGTTAATGATAGAAACTCTCAGAGCCGTTGGTCTGGAAGGCTTTCATATCGATTTGGGGCATGTTGGTATTTTCCGTTCGATGGCTAAACAGGCCGGACTGAGTGAATACCAGGAAGATAATTTATTTGATGCGCTGCAGCGTAAAGCCGTGACCGAACTGGCTGAACTTCTGTCTGCCATGACTATCAGTGAAGAGCAGAAACGACAGTTTATGGCACTGGTGGAACTGAATGGCGATATATCGGTTATCGAACAGGCCCGCAAGGTGCTGAATAACGCTGAAGTACAAAAAGAACTGGATAATCTGGAGGCTATTGCCAAAGGCATTCTGACGTGGGTTCCGGAACAGAGTTTATATTTTGATCTGGCGGAACTGCGTGGTTACAATTACCATACTGGGGTAGTCTTTGCGGCCTATCTGCCGGGCTATGGCCAGGAAATTGCCATAGGCGGGCGTTATAACGGCATTGGTAAAACCTTTGGCCGCTCCCGGCCGGCAACCGGTTTCAGTGCCGATCTGTCTTACCTCGTCGCTATTGCCAATCAGGCATCAGAAACCAGAGATACTATTATTTTTGCCCCTGTCACTCAGGATACTGCACAACAGCAGTCCCTGATGGACAAGGTAAAAGAATTACGTCAGCAGGGACAACGGGTGATCTGCGAATTGCCTGGTTCCGGTTCCAGTGCCGAAGCTCTTGGGTGTACCCATCAGCTGAGCCATGACAGGGGTGAATGGCAGTTAGTGGCCGTTTCATAAAGTTTAAATCCAACTATACATTTTTTTATACTGTTTTTTTAATTGAGGATATCTAGCATGGGTAAGAATGTCATCATCATCGGTTCACAATGGGGTGATGAAGGTAAGGGGAAAGTCGTTGATCTGTTAACAGATAAAGCTGCTGCTGTTTCCCGCTTTCAGGGTGGTCATAATGCTGGTCATACACTGGTTATTGACGGCCAGACAACCGTGCTGCATCTGATCCCCTCCGGTGTGCTGCGTGATAATGTAAAATGCCTGATTGGTAATGGTGTGGTGCTGGCCATGGATGCGCTGGTCAAGGAAATTAAGGAACTGGATGAGCAGGGTATTAATGCCCGTGAAAGAATGCTTATCAGTGAAGCCTGTCCTCTGATTATGCCTTATCATGTAGCGCTGGATCAGGCCCGGGAAATTGCCCGCGGTAAAAAAGCCATAGGTACCACCGGCCGGGGTATTGGTCCGGCTTATGAGGATAAAGTTTCCCGCCGTGGTCTGCGGGTTGGTGATCTGCTCAATGAAGAGCTGTTTGCCAGCAAGTTAAAAGATGTTATGGAGTATCATAACTTTGCGCTGGAACACTATTATAAAGCCGATACCGTTGATTATCAGAAAACTCTGGATGAAGCCCTGGCTTATGGCCGGGAAATTCGTCCTATGATCTGTGATGTCACTGAAAAACTGCATCAGTACCGTGAAAACGGCGACAGCGTATTATTTGAAGGAGCCCAGGGTGCATTGCTGGATATTGACCATGGTACTTATCCCTATGTAACTTCATCCAATACCACCGCTGGCGGTGCCGCCTGCGGTTCCGGTGTCGGTCCACAGTTTTTTGATTACATTCTGGGTATTACCAAGGCCTATACCACTCGTGTCGGTGCCGGTCCTTTCCCTACAGAACTGTTTGACGATGTCGGTCAGTACCTGGGTGAAAAAGGCCATGAGTTCGGGGCTACTACCGGTCGTTCCCGCCGTTGCGGCTGGCTGGATATTGTCTCCCTGAACCGTTCCAACCAGATCAACAGTGTAACCGGTATGTGTATTACCAAGCTGGATGTTCTGGATGGTATGGAAACACTGAAAATCTGTACCGCCTATGAAATTGACGGTAAACAAATTAATACCCCGCCTATTGGGGCCGACCTGTACGAAAAATGCGTACCCGTCTATGAAGAAATGCCCGGCTGGTCAGAATCTACAGTGGGTGCTGAATCTTATGAGGTACTGCCAGAGAATGCCAAAGCCTATCTCAGGCGTATTGAAGAACTAACAAAAACCCCTATCGATATCATTTCAACCGGTCCCGATAGAGATCAAACTATTATTTTAAAACACCCATTTGCAGATTAAAATTTATTTCCAGATGGATGCCCAGGGAAAACTATGAGTCAAAAAAGCGGTAAATCCGATCCTTTTGCAAAACGCGAAGCACAAAAATACGAAAACCCAATTCCAAGTCGGGAATATATTCTTGACCTGCTGGCTGAACAGCCGCATCCCATCAATCGATTCCAGATTGAAAAGATACTGAAACTGGACGATCCCGATCAGAAAGAAGGCCTGCGCCGTCGCCTGAGAGCGATGGAGCGTGACGGCCAGCTGTATTTCAATAAACGTAAATGCTATGAAATTATCTCTGATCAGGAATTATTAGAAGGTATTGTATCTGCGCACCCGGACGGCTTCGGCTTTGTTCTGGCAGAAGACGGCGGCGGTGATTTATTTCTCGGTATGCGTGATATGCGTACCGTATTTCATGGTGACCGGGTGCAGGTGCGCCTGGTAGGCGTGGACAAAAAAGGTCGTCGGGAAGGTGCCCTGGTTAAAATACTTGAACATAATACCAAAACCGTTGTAGGCCAGCTCGAAGAGCGGGACGGTGTACTGATGGTGGTACCGGATCACAAGCGCATTAAC